>NZ_LZGZ01000021.1:0-887 GCF_001690515.1 Gilliamella sp. Fer4-1
CAAAATTGATAAATTTATTTACTTAGATGCAGATACCCTATGTTTTTCTGATTTATCGCCTATTTTAAATATCAATATAGATTCGGTTATTTGTGCTGTCACACCTGATTCGTTAGATAAAAAGAAGATGTTAAAAAACACAGAAAGGCTTGAACTTACTTCAGAAAGCTATTTTAACTCAGGTTTTTTATACATTAACACTGACAATTGGATTAATTTTGATACGGAGAATAAAGTAAACACAATATTACTATCTGCAAAAACAGAACGTTTAATTTACCCAGATCAAGATGTGCTAAATATAGTTCTACAAAATCAAGTCTCATATATAGATCCTAATTGGAATTACTTATTTACTTGGATGGATGATAAACAAAAGGAAACATTTTTTTATAATAAAAAATCTTTACCCTATATTATTCATTTTACTGGTCCTAGGAAAATGTGGTACACCGAAAATGAAGGTCTTGCACAAAATTTATATACATATTATAAGCATTTTACCCCTTGGGCAAATAGCCCACTAAAATCATATCAGAACAAAATGAGGCCAGTCGATTATAGAGTTTTTTCTGCACAATTTTTTAGGAAAGGTTCCATTTTAAAAGGGATAAAATTTTACATCACTTACTTAATTAAAAAATTACTATATAAATAGATTATGGAAATGATTAAAGGTTCTATCTAATGTTAAAAATAAAAAATTTAAGTATTCCAATTTTAACTAAACAAAACATTTTGGTTGTCGCGTACTTTGCAGTTATTTTGATCGCTTTTTATATTATAAATATTGGTAATTTAAACAATTTTAGTTATACGTTTCTAATCTATATGCTTTTTTTGGCATTTTTCCCAAAAACTAGATGGATAAAATTACCAATATTTGG
>NZ_LZGZ01000022.1:0-846 GCF_001690515.1 Gilliamella sp. Fer4-1
TCTGTTTTATATTGTTAGTACTTTTATCCAATATAAAAGGAAGACGTTCATTCTTTTTATTGGGATTAGAAATAATTGCCCAACGCGATAAATAATGTTGAGGTACATAATGTTGATTTTTATATTCTGCCATATTTATTTTACTTAAAACTACTTATAAAGACTTATAATATAAAACATTCTGTAGTGGCATGTCCATCATAACAATGACCTTATTAAACTGGCAGTAATTAGTGTAACCTGTCTCAGGTATTTCATTCAGATAGAGGAAAAGAATTTAATAATCATCTACTTGATGAATGTTTAAAGGAATTTGGCATTCAACGCTCATTAAGCCATAAGGGATATCCCTATGATAATACCGTTGCTGAAGCGAAATTTAAAGCGGTGAAGACTGAATTTGTGTCAAACACGATTTTTGATTCACTTGAACAGCTTAGGTTGCCATTTAATCACTATATAGATTGGTTTAATGACAATAGGTTTCATTCTTCTTTAAATTACCCGTCACCTATTGAATATAAAATCAACCTATGACCTTATCTTTTTGGTACTAAAATGTGTAGACATGCCATTGAAAGTATGGCTAAAATTATGGAGGTGGATTTAAAAGTAATAAAGAAGATTATTAATCGAACTTAACTGATTTATTTAAATAAATATTAAGATAATTAACATGAGTCCAAAAGAAAATTATAAATTAGCTTTAGAAGCTCAGATTAGAGAAGCTTACGGAAAAATAGTCTATAGCCAAACTTGTCATCACAAGATGGCGGAACGCTTTTATAAATATAATCGTAGATGGAAATGGGTTCAGATTATACTATCTGCAATTATTAGTTGTTC
>NZ_LZGZ01000023.1:0-28384 GCF_001690515.1 Gilliamella sp. Fer4-1
TTTTTATATTAAGCCAACGCCGTAAGTCAGCAACGGTGGCAGGGCGTTTATCAGTCAAAGACATTAGTCAAGAATATGAGCAAGTTAAAGATGATATGTTAATGTCAAGTATGGACGAACTAGAAGCTAAGCTGTTTATGAAAGATCTAAAAAAACAGAAAAAACTTGAAAAGAAACAGGCAAAATTAGCGGCTAAACAAAAAAAGAAACAAGTTAAAAAGCAAGAAAACTCTAACGAACAGTCAACGCTAGATAATACAACGCAGCCAGCAGAAAGTAATACAGACCAGCAAGCAAAACCAAAATTGTTTGTACTGTCTTTCAACGGCAGTATGGATGCGCATGAAGTTGAAGAATTACGTCAAGAAATTACCGCTGTATTGGCTGTTATTAAACCAGAAGATAAAGTTGTGGTTAAGCTTGAAAGCCCTGGCGGGGTGGTTCATGGTTATGGGCTTGCAGCATCACAGCTGTTACGGTTTAGACAGCATGATATTCCTTTTACTGCGGTTGTTGATAAAGTCGCGGCCAGTGGTGGGTATATGATGGCATGTACTGCTAACAAAATTGTGGCAGCGCCATTTGCCATTGTGGGTTCTATTGGTGTGGTTGCACAAATTCCTAATTTTAATCGCTTACTTAAAAAACATGATGTGGATATTGAGTTACAAACAGCAGGTGCGTATAAACGTACGTTAACCATGTTTGGAGAAAACACTGAAGAAGGTCGCCAAAAATTCAAACAGGAATTAGAAGAAACTCATCTTTTATTTAAAGATTTTGTTAAAGAGTATCGTCCAAACGTGGATATCGAACAAGTTGCCACTGGCGAGCATTGGTTTGCAACGCAAGCCAAAGATAAAGGCTTAGTTGACGAAATTAGCACTAGTGATGACTTTATTTTATCTCACTTAAAAACACATAAAATTATCGCTGTTAGTTATCAACGCCGACAAAAATTATCAGAAAGAATTTCGAAAAACGTCGTAAAGAGTGTCGAAAAATTATTTTTTAGACAAGGAAATGGGCTGTAATAGCCCTTTTTTAATATAAGTTATGTAAAGGCTTATATTGACACCTCAGTTTTTGTTAAAAAATAATCAATTATTCAAATGTATATGTTTTTTAATGAATACAAATATTCAACATATATTATTTTCTAACGATAGCATCAATTGTTAAAACTGAATATCTATTAATCTAATTGCGATTTAATATACACCTATATTCATACAAATTGATGGATATGGCTCCATTCTATTACATATCTTTTTCTATTCACAAATCATTATGCTTGAGGACAATTATTATGTTTCAATGGCTTTCAAACTGGATTTTAGATGGGCTTAAACACTCTCCCGAAATTTTATTATTTTTATCGTTGAGTTTAGGTTATTTGATTGGTGGCATTCGGATGGGTAAATTCCAACTCGGTGGTGTTGCTGGTTCGTTGCTTGTTGCTGTCGCTTTAAGCGTTTTTGGTGTGACTATTGACGCAGGTGTTAAAGCGATTCTTTTTGCGTTATTTATTTATGCAGTGGGTTATGAAAGTGGTCCGCAATTTTTCCGTTCACTTGGTATAAAAACCTTACGTGAAATCTTTTTAGCATTATTTATTGCGGCGGCAAGTTTTGTGACTGTCATCGTACTAGCCAAATTATTCCATTTAGACAAAGGTCTTGCAGCTGGATTAGCCGCAGGTGGTTTGACACAATCGGCAATTATGGGCACAGCCTCTGATGCATTAAGCCAATTAGGTTTAAGCGCAGATGAATTAAGAAAAATGCAAGCAAATGTAACTATTGGTTATGCTGTGACCTATATATTTGGTTCACTAGGTGCCATTATTGTGTGCGTTAATATTTTGCCAAAAATCATGGGGAAAGATATCGCCGATGATGCAATTAAAGCACAGACTGAACAGCTCCATGGTTCGCTTTTATTGGGCGCTGATCAAAATTTAGCTTTATCAGATATTAGTGGTCGTTTATACCGTATTACCAATAAGATCAGTCAAACGGTTGCACATGTTGAACAAACGGTTAATGGCATCAGTATTGAACGTATCAAGCGTGGTAATAACATTATTGAAGCAACGCCTGAAACAGTATTAAAATCGAAAGATATCATTCTGGTTGTTGGTCACCGTAATGCAATGATCAAGGCGCATGATCTACTTGGTAACGAAGTTAATTCAGCATCAGGTATGGATGTCGTGATGAATAAGCTAGATGTTGAAATGCGTAACAGTAATTATGTGGGTGAAAATCTGGCACAAGTGCTGGCTTCTGACGAAGTGATGAAATTAAAACATGGCATATACCTTTTAGCTATTCATCGTGATGGTCAACCTCTACCTATTAATAACGATATCTATTTAAAATTAGGTGATGTTATTACCATTTATGGTGCTGATGGCGATCTTCGTCGAGTTGTTGATAAAATTGGTGCACCAATTACCAAAAGCGAAAAAACTGACTGGATATTCCATGGTTTAGGACTTGTTGTTGGCCTTATTATTGGTTTAATTGTGATTCGTGTTAGCGATATTCCTATTACATTAGGCGCAGGTGGTGGTGCACTTTTATCTGGCTTATTATTTGGTTGGTATCGTTCTCTTCATCAAACTATCGGTAATATTCCAACGGGTGCTGTGCAACTGTTAAAAGACTTTGGTTTAGCTGGATTTGTTGCTGTTGTGGGATTAAGTTCTGGTCTTCAAGCAATTAATACTATTAAAGAACAAGGTTTATCGCTATTTCTAATTGGTGTAGTTGTGACTTTATTACCCATGTTGCTTGCCATCTATTTTGGTAAATATGTGCTTGGCTATAAAAATGCAGCAGTATTTGCTGGTGCTTTAGCAGGATCGCGAAGTGCTAACCCCGCTTTTGGTGAAGTGCTCAATAAAGCTGGCAATTCAACGCCAACTAACTCTTTTGCTATTACTTACGCTTTAGCTAATGTTTTCCTAACTTTATTAGGTCCATTAGTTGTTGCTTTTGTTTAATTGATATATCAAATTAAGGGTACTAATGTATGAAAAACAAAACAGAATATAGCCAATATGCTAATTTAAGTCCTTTTGAATTAAAAGATAACTTAATTAAACTGGCACAAAGCCATACTGATCGGGTGATGTTAAATGCGGGTAGAGGTAATCCAAACTTTTTGGCTACTTGGCCTCGTCAAGCATTTTTCCAATTAGGTGTGTTTGCAACTCAAGAATCCGAAATGTCATTTTCATATTTAAATGAAGGTGTTGGCGGTATGCCAATTAAAGCAGGATTAACTGGACGCTTTGAACATTTTATTTGTCAAAATTATAATACCCCTGGTGTGGCATTTTTAGGTAAAGCTTTTTCTTACATCCGAGATCAACTTGGGCTTGATGAAAACGCTTTTTTACAAGAAATGGTAGAAGGTATTTTAGGATGTAATTATCCTGTACCTGATAGAATGCTCCACTTTAGTGAAGATATTGTTAAAGCCTATGTGTTACAGCAAATGGGGGCCCAATATCTAGATCGTGATAATATCGATTTATTTGCCGTTGAGGGTGGTACAGCCGCCATGGCTTATATTTTTAACTCCATGAAAGAAAACGGATTAATTCAAAAAGGTGATAAAATTGCTATTGGTGCGCCTATATTCACACCTTATCTTGAAATTCCAGAACTTAATGATTATCAATTAGTTGAGGTATTAATTAATTCTGATCCTAATTCAAATTGGCAATATCCTGAGTCAGAATTGCGTAAATTAGAAGATCCAGCAATTAAAGCCTTTTTTGTTGTTAATCCATCTAATCCACCATCAGTTAAAATTGATGATAAAAGCTTAAAAATTATCGCTGATATTGTTAAAAAACGCCCTGAATTGATTATTTTGACTGATGACGTTTATGGTACATTTGCCGATGATTTCCAATCTTTATTTGCCATTTGTCCTAAAAATACCATTTTAGTTTATTCATTTTCTAAATACTTTGGTGCGACAGGTTGGCGATTAGGTGTTATAGCAACGGCTAATGATAATGTGATAGATAAAACCATTAAAGCATTACCAAGCAAAACTAAACAGATCTTAAATAAACGCTATAGCTCAATAACAACTGATCCGGAAAATCTTAAATTTATCGATCGCTTAGTGGCTGATAGCCGCGCTGTAGCATTAAACCACACTGCCGGCCTTTCAACACCACAACAAGTACAAATGGTCTTATTTGCATTGTGTGAAATGATGGATAGTGATCAAAGCTATAAAAACGCATTAAAATCACTTATTCGTCGCCGTGCAGCATCGCTTTACCAACATTTGGGGCTTAAACATACAACTGATGAAAACAGTGTTGATTATTATACACTTGTTGATCTTGAGCATATTTGCCGAGAATTATATGACGATAAATTTGCTCAATGGATATTAAAAAATAAAAATCCGACTGAGATGTTATTTAGAATAGCAGACGAAGCGGGGGTCGTTCTATTACCAGGTAAAGGATTTGCTGTACAACATCCTTCTGCTCGAGCATCGTTAGCTAACTTAAATGAATATCAATATGCAGCGATTGGCTTATCAATGCGTAAATTGGCTGAAGAGTATTATGATGAGTATAAGGGCAAATCAGATAAAAAATAGTTAATTATTTAGATTTGTTCATCTAACTATTAATCAAACCCTAGTTTATCTAGGGTTTTTTTATTGAGTTAGCAAGTTAATTTTTCAATGTATTACGAGGTGTTCCATCTGTTTTCAGCTTAGTTTGCTTTTGTAATGCAGTAAACTTTTGATCTGTCACTTCTACAACACATTGTGCGACTAGAGTCTCATTTTTTACATGGGCAATGGATACTCTTAAATAATTGCCAAAATTGGTTTTTAATAAACTTTCATAATAAAAAACCACGCACTGATCATAAGGCCATTGATTATCATTTTCATACTGTTCAGCAATCATTTTCCTTAGCTCTGATGAGCCAAAAGCAGGTTCATATTCTACTTTTGCCTGACCTGTTTTTGAACAAGCTCTATCTTTATAGTTGCTAGATTTTAATCCTTACTAAGTATGAAGTTATTACCCTTTTCTAGTCAATGAGAAATAATAACCAATTGAATAAAAATAATAATACAAGGAAAATACGCGTTTATTTGTAGGGCTTTCAGCCTGAATTATCACCATCCTAGCGGGCAGTTCAATACTGTCAAGTTAACTATTTTTTTATAGTAATCTTAATACAGATAATCTATCAATAACACATCTTTGATTATTTGCTACTACTTGCGATTATATTGGTAGATTTAGTATGTAAGAAAGTGGCAAATAAAGAAGTAATTGACAATTCAAGATAATAAGAACTAATGTGAAATAGTATACTGGATTTTAATATATTTATTTCTAATGTAAACTTAAAGAAGATGACAGAAGCACAGGAGAAAATAAAAATATCCCAGTTAATTTCAAATAATTGATTTAATATAATTTATTTATTAATCGCCTCATATATATAACTGTGTTCTACCTTTTAAACTGTGTTCTACCTTTTAAACTGTGTTCTACCTTTTAAAAGTGGACTATATTGGATTGCTATGGACTAAAATAATATGGTGTTCAATCAAAGTCAAACCGAAGTTCTGAGTGATGATCATCAAATTTAGCTTTATGAAAAAAGTTAATTTGACGGTGCCAACCAAAGAATTACAAAACACTCTGGTTCAAAATTATCTATCTCTCATGTGCTTTGGTGAAAAACCGAACCGCTTACGGAAATAAATTGCAAATCTAGATCCTGAATCATATCCAACTTCTTGTGCGATTTGTGTAATATTTAAATGAGTGGTTTGTAGTAGCTTTAATCCATAACTCATTCTTGCCTCAAACAGTATATTAGACAAACTTGTTCCTTCATCAGATAGGCGTCGTCTTAATGTTGACTCACTCATGGCAAAATGTTTTGCAATTGCTTTTGATTGCCATTTTTTGTAGGTGCACCTAAAATTAATCGTTCCAGCTTCTGCTTAAGACCTTCATTTACTGAGATAGGAAAATTAATATTTACTATTTCTAAGCATCGTAATAATTGTATAAATTGATGTAAAAGCAAATCATAATTTGAGAGAGGATCTTGAATAATACTGATTGTATAATTTATTGATGCATTAAAAATATTGGGAACAGATCGCACGATTTTTATCTGATGGGTAAAGTCTGTTGACTGTGTGGTTTTTAAAGACTCATACTGTTTTAGTATTTCTTGTGGCCAAGTAAAACAGTCGGCCAAATAAATTTTATTTTGAATATTTTGATTAGTAATATCTAAAAGACTGTTAGCAGGAAC
Source organism: Gilliamella sp. Fer4-1 (assembly GCF_001690515.1). Taxonomy (NCBI): domain Bacteria; kingdom Pseudomonadati; phylum Pseudomonadota; class Gammaproteobacteria; order Orbales; family Orbaceae; genus Gilliamella; species Gilliamella sp. Fer4-1. The sequence goes on from NZ_LZGZ01000023.1 coordinate 6,339, forward strand.
AACTAATAATTCTCCTGCTAATATCTCATAAATTTCACCTTTATAGCTGATAACCTTTGATCCTTGAACTACACGAATTAACATTGGATCAACTATTCTCACCTGCGATAATTTATAATTACAACTTTGTGAAACTCGTGAGTACTGACCTAATTTAGTAAGCTGCTGTGATTTTTTTATTACCTGATTCAAAAAATATCCTATTAGCAATATTTTATTGCTGATAATTGTACATTATTGTCGCTTTACCTAATAGATTCGTATTTGCAATAAATCCTATTAATGCGGGGGATGTTGAATCACTAACATTAATATGTTCAATACTTAAAGCATAAATAGTAAAAATATAGCGATGACTTGTGCCTTTGGGGGGGCATGGCCCCCCCATAATAAACATTACCAAAATCATTGCGCACAGCTTTGCTTCCTTTTGGTAATAGCAAGGTATTATTACCTGCATTTTTTACAATATAATTTACATTCGCAGGTATATTGGCGACTACCCAGTGCCACCAACCAGAGCCAGTTGGCGCATCTTGGTCATACATAGTAATGACGAAGCTTTTTGTACCTTGAGGTGGATCGTTCCAACTAAGACTAGGTGAAATGTTCTCACCATTACAGCCAAATTCATTAGCAATATATTGACTAGTAAAACCATTCTTGGACAGATCACTACTTTGTATGCTAAAGCTTTGTGCGAAAGTATTAAAACTGACTAAATACAAAATAAAAATTATTATCTTTTTCACTTTATTTCTCTTATCATAAATTAGAGTGAAATTATTTTAGATAGAAAATAATAAAAATTCTGCACAAATTAGCTCAATTATAGTACAAATGTGCTTAGATAATAATTCTATTTAGAGTTTAGTGAAGTTTTTTAACACGATTTGGTGTTATCAATTTAACCCATCCCTTGTATGGATATTGTCAAATTAATTTTCTAACATGGGTTTGAATTAGAAGATAGCTATCAAATTACAATTTACCATTAAAAGTTAACTTGACAGTCCCTAACAAAATATTAAAACATGGTGTTTTATTTGATATGATTTTTTAGATATTGATTTCTTCTATGCCTTGAGAGAAGATGGCGGAAGCGCAGAGATTCGAACTCTGGGAGGGTCGCCCCTCGCCGGTTTTCAAGACCGGTGCTTTCAACCGCTCAGCCACACTTCCGCAATGGCTGTAAATACTAAAGTAGACTTGCTTATTTGTAAATAGCTATTTTAATATTTTTTATCGTTTGCTTCAAATTTAATCAAATTATATAGAAAACACACAATGATGGCGCTTTCTTTTTCAAAATTAGTGTTGGATTTTGATTAATTGAGTATAATAAAACGCAAATGAATTAGCGTATGTTAAAAATGTTAGAGCAAATAGAAACCGATGATAAAGGCTATTTAAAAAACTGGCAGGATTGGACTATTGATTTGGTTCCTGAACTGGCTGCTAATGAGTGTATTGAATTAACCGATGCGCATTGGGAGGTTATCTTATTTGTCCGTGATTTTTACTTAGAATATAAAACATCACCAGCTATACGTGCGTTAGTTAAAGCGATGGAAAAGAAGTTCGGTGCACAAAAGGGTAATAGTCGCTATTTGTATAAGTTATTTCCTGATGGCCCAGCTAAACAAGCGACTAAACTTGCAGGCTTACCAAAGCCCGTTAAATGTATATAGATAAAGGATAACGTTACATTCATGATAAGATGGAAGCTCCCTTTATTACTATTAGTTGTGTTTGGTTATCTCCAATATTCTTTATGGTATGGCAAAAATAATGTGTACGATTATCGGGATAATGTAGAGATGTTAGCCAGTTTGCGGGCTGATAATGAGAAATTGAAGGCTCGTAATGAGCAAATGTTTGCTGAAATTAACGATCTACAACGTGGTTCTGAAGCGATAGAGGAGAGGGCTCGCAGTCATTTAGGTATGGTAAAAGCTAATGAATATTTTTATCGAATTATCATTGATTCAGATTCAAAAAAACGATAATGCATAACATGAATAATCTTAATGATATTATCGCTATTGTGCCAGCTGCAGGAATTGGTTGTCGCATGAATAGCCAAATCCCTAAACAGTATTTAAAAATCGATTCAAAAACAATCTTAGAACACACAATAAATAAATTATTAACACATCCTCAAATAGCGAAAGTTATTGTTGTTATTAGCCCTGAGGATAACATCTTTAGCTCGCTCTCGATAGCTTCGCACGATAACATTAGTATCACTTTAGGCGGTAAAACTCGTGCTGATTCTGTGTTAGCAGGATTACAATTGTTAAATAATAAGCAATGGGCATTAGTTCATGATGCAGCAAGACCTTGTGTGGATCATGATGACATATCTCGCTTGATAGAAACGGTGATCAATAAAAAGCAAGGTGGCATTTTGGCTATGCGTATTAGCGATACGATAAAACGAGCACGCCAAGATAATGACACTATTATTGATTACTCTGAAGATCGAACTTATTTATGGGGCGCAGCAACACCTCAATTATTCAATGCTGGTGAGTTAAAATCTTGCTTACAACATGCTTTAAACAACCATATCGCAATTACTGATGAAGCTTCAGCTGTTGAGTATTGTGGGGGGCATCCTTTATTAATTGAATGTCGTCGAGACAATATAAAAATAACGCGTCCTGAAGATTTAGCGTTGGCTAATTTTTATTTAACTAAGCAAATTTTAAATAGGTAAAAATATGAGAATAGGTCATGGATTTGATGTCCATAAGTTTGGCGGTGAAGGTCCAATTACGCTTGCTGGTGTAAAAATTCCTTATCAATATGGACTTATTGCTCATTCTGATGGCGATGTTTTATTACATGCAATAACAGATGCGCTGATTGGTGCATTGGCGTTAGGCGATATTGGTAAGCTATTTCCCGATACAGATCCAAAATATAAAGGCATAGATAGTCGGATCTTATTGAAAGATGTGTACAGTATTGTTCAAGTTAAAGGTTATGAATTAGTAAATTTAGATGCCACTATCATTGCGCAAGAACCCAAGATGAGACCGCATGTTGATCAAATGAGAATTAATATAGCTGAGGATTTAAAAGCTCATTTTGATCAAATTAGTGTTAAAGCAACAACAACCGAGCAGTTAGGCTTTACGGGACGTAAAGAGGGCATTGCTTGCCAAGCAGTAGTATTATTAGCTCGAAAAACTAAAGCAGATTAAATTTAAAAGTAGGCAATACAAGTGTTAACACAACTTAATTATTTATATGGAAAACCGACAGCCACAGGGCAATATAAGCAACAATACGAAGATTTTGTCGTTACAGAACATCTTGGTTTTGAGTTGACTGGTGAGGGTGAGCATGTTTTAGTTTATTTGCAAAAACGTGATTGTAACACTATTTTTGTGGCTGAACAGTTAGCTAAATATGTTGGTATTTCAACTAAGTTAGTGAGTTATGCAGGATTAAAAGATCGTCAAGCGATAACAATGCAATGGTTTAGTTTACATATGCCAGGTCAACAAACGCCAGACTTCTCAGGATTTGATTTAGCAAATTGTCAGATATTAAAAGTTACCCGGCATAATAAAAAATTAAAAATAGGGGCGTTAAAAGGTAACTATTTTAAAATTATTTTGAGAGATTTAACCGCTCAATCTGAAATCGAATCTAAATTAGCATTGATCAAACAACATGGTGTACCTAATTATTTTGGTGAGCAACGCTTTGGCCGTGGTGAAAATAATATTATCCAAGCCATAAACTGGGCAAAAGGGGCTATTACGGTTAAAGATAGAAAAAAAAGAAGTTTTTATCTCTCTGCAGCGCGAAGTGCTATTTTTAACGACATTGTGAGTAAACGAATTGAACAACAGCTTCATAAAACTGTTATTGATGGCGATATATTACAACTAGCACAACGCAGTAGTTGGTTTGTTGTACAAACAGATGAGCTAGCATTGTTACAAGCACGTTTAGAAAACGGTGAGATTAATATTACAGCACCAATGATGGGGGATTCACCACTTGGTACACAATTTAAAGCGTTGGAGTTTGAACAAGAATGTTTAGAAAATTGGTCTGAATTTTATGATCTATTTAAAAAAGAGCGCGTTGAGACAGCAAGGCGCTCACTATTGTTACGAGCAGATCAACTCAATTGGCAATGGTTAGATTGTCATAGTCTTGAACTTGATTTTTATTTGCCATCAGGTTGTTATGCAACAAGTGTGATACGTGAATTAATAATAGAAAATGAGTAGCCAAAATGCAAAGCCCAAAAATGCAGTCCCTAATTAAATTTTTGCGTCAACAAGCAATAAAAGATGAGCGAGTTTTAGATGCTATCGCTTCAATTCCTCGAGAACATTTTGTTGATGAGGCGTTGTCCCATCAAGCTTATGATAATTGTCCCTTACCAATAGGTAATGGGCAAACTATTTCTCAGCCCTATATTGTAGCAAAGATGACCGAATTATTAAGGTTAGAGCCTCACTCAAAAGTGCTCGAAATTGGTACAGGATCGGGATATCAAACTGCGGTTTTGGCAAAATTAGTTGAACATGTTTGTTCGCTGGAACGTATCAAGAGTTTGCAATGGAATACTAAACGCCGTTTAAAACAACTTGATATTCATAATATTTCGACACGCCATGGTGATGGTTGGTTAGGTTGGCCAGAGCGAGGGCCATTTGACGGTATTATCGTTACTGCCGCCGCATCCGAAGTACCACAATGTTTATTAGAACAATTAGCAGATAAAGGCCGGCTAGTTATTCCGGTTGGTGAAAATAAACAGACTCTCCAATTAATTGAGCGTGATGGACATAATTTTATCGTGAAAGATATGGGTGAGGTAATATTTGTTCCTTTAATTAAAGGTGATATAGAATAATAGGTCTGCATTTCAAATAGGAAATAAAATATTTATTTTCTATTTGAAACACATTTGGTCCTAAAATCTTTTGACAATATCTAATATATTTATTGTTTCAGTTTAGAACGTTCCCATTCACAGATTCCATAAATAGCATTAAACAAGTAAATTAAGTATTGTGTTGCAATAACGATATTGTCGGTATAGATATTTAAACCAATTACCAGTACATTTAATATAACCCATAAATACCAGTTAAACGCATAGCGCATCATCAATAATAATTGAGCAACAATACCTAGACCAAATATAAAACAGTTAGTTATTAGTTGGTAGGTTGTATTAGTTGCACCAATTTTATCCGTTAAATAAATATTAATAAAAGCGGCAATAATAAGAAATATGATTGTATATAAAAATGTGGTTTCATTGAGTGAGCGAACTTTAACGTTTTTATTATTATCAAGGTTCTTTTTCCAAGTGAATAAACCATAGATGTGTGAACAAAAATAGTAGACTGGCGGTAGTCCTGCACCAATATTGCCGCCAAGAACATTAGCACAACATTCTGCAACTACGGCAAACATACCTAATACATTCCCCATGTTTTTACGTTTTGCTAATAAGATAACACATAGCAGACCGCAAAAAGCGCCTATGTAAGAAGTAGCATAGCGTAAATCAAATTCAGTAAATGGGTCAGTGTATAAGAATGCTAGCGTTACACATAATATACAAAAAAATGGATAGAATTTACTGCGTCCAATTAAAATGGCAAGATTGCTTAATTTATTCATAATTCATTACTCTTCATCATTAATAAGTTGATTAACTAGTTCAATGCAACGTAAATAACGTTCTTCGTAATCGGGCGATTCTATTTCTATATATTTGATATTATTTTTTTCTAATAACGTTATTAATAGTTTTTGAAAATCTTTACGTTGTTTTGGACTGCCTAAATGACGTAAACCGTCAGCCACCCATGGCGTGTTATTGCCAAGTAAAATCACTAAATCAAAACGATAGTTATTGATCATAGCTTGTAAAAATGGATGTTCTTTACCTTCATATTTTTTACAAAAAGCTTGAGTTGTCACAAAATCGGTATCAATAAATGAAATTTTATTGGCATGTTTTATGGCAAAATCGATATATTGTGCATGCCCTAATGCGATTTTATCGTAGTCAGCATACTGTAATGCGCGTTCGTCCCCGCCAAGTTGAGAAAATACATAATCCCGACCATATTCCCATGCACTGGTTGTGTTAAATACGTTTGCTAGTTTATTCACTAAAGTCGATTTACCACTAGATTCACCTCCTAAAATGGCAACGGTTCTAACAAAAAATGGTCTAACTTCGGTTGGTATGTATTGCCAGTTTTTTAGCGGTGCTTGACGGATTTGAGTACCACTTATTTGCATAAATTGTCGTTTTGGATCAATTAAGACGGTTTCTAGATCAAACAAATCTTTATACATAGCAACATCTTGTGGTTCGCTTGAATACACAAGATCAGGGTTAATTCCTTTGGTTTTAAATAATTTTTTTACCCGCTCACTCCATTCATGCCAACCATTAGGATAAGCTGGAATACCGTCTTCTTCGAGTAATTCAATGTGGATATTTTTTTGATATTTAAAAGTTTGCAGTAACCAGCGAATACGATCGTTAATTGTTGGTTGGCGGGACATAGCACTTTGTTCAAATAGTGTCATATCACGAGTTGTATCAGAACAAAGTACGACATAGAGTTCATCCACTTGGCTGATTGCGCGCTGAATGAGATAGATATGTCCTGTATGTAAAGGATAAAACTTACCAAAAATAACCCCCACTTTTTTGTTTTGGGTTGATTCTTCAATTTGTAAATATTGATGAAGTGATTGTAATTTTTGTGCACTTGGATTTTTAATTTTATTATTAATTAGCTGGCTTAGGTAGCCTTTAGTCATGTGGCAGGCATCGGCAACTGTTTGTAATGATATGTTTTTTCGCTTTATTACTGTTTTTAAATAACTGAAGTCACACATAAGATCTCCTTATATTTTGTTTTTTATCTTAAACACAATATAAATCAATTATGCACTTTGTTCAATATATTAAACAAAAATAATTTATTTTGATATAGGTTATTGGCAATTTATAACAATTAAATTAAAAAGAATAAATACTCTTTTGAGTATTAATAATTGTGCTATAACTTAATTAACTGATAACATGAGATATTAAAATAGGTGAAATTAATTTTTTATAAAAGAGAAAAATGAAAATGAAAATTCAACAAATTGCTTTTTTAATCGCATTCGCTTCTGGTAGCGTTTTTGCCAGCAATAATGTAACACTCAATAAAATAACCCTGTTTTTGCAAGGTGCTGAATTGCAAGGGCAGTCAACGGTGTCGTTAACTAAAGGTGAAAGCGAAATTGCATTAACTGGAATTGCTGATGGTGTTAGAGCTAATTCAATTAATGTGGGATTTGGTAAAAATGCTAATGTAAAAGTACTCTCAACGTCATTAAATGAAGATTATTCTAACAATGATAAACAAAATGACGAAATTAAGCCTTTACTCGAAGAGTTACAGCAATTACATGAAAAACGTGATACGGCTGATATTCAATTAAAAGCCATATCTGAACAAGTTGCTCTTTTACAAGGAAATCGTTTAGATTTATTAGTAAAAAGTGACAATGATAGTTTAAGTGGAATGAAAAATACCTTAGATTTCATTAAAATCAATTTAATCGCAACACTAAATGAACAAAATAAACGTCAAAAAGAAGTCGATCAGATAGATGTCCAAATAAGGCAATGTCAAGATAAAATTGATAAGCGCAAAGCATTAACAAACAGTCCTAACAGTGCAATTATCGTCAAGGTTTATTCTGACAAAGATATGACATTACCAGTTACTTTATCTTATGTCACCAATAAAGCTGGTTGGGTTCCAGTTTATGATGTGCGTGTTGCTGATATCAACTCCCCGTTACAATTAACTTATAAAGCAGATATTTATCAAAATAGTGGCTTGAATTGGCAGAATATCGATTTTAGTTTATCGACTTCTAATCCAAGTGACGGAATAACGGCGCCTGATTTATTGCCTTGGCATATTGATATCTATTCTGAAAAAGGAGGCTTCTTTTTTTCTAAACATGATGATATAAGTGCAAAAGTATCAAGATCCGTTCGCCCTGATGATAATGCATTAACCAATACTTTAGGCATTAACACGCGCTTTGAGGTTAAATTGCCCTATACCATTAAATCGAATACCCAAAGTAATATCCTTACGTTACAGAACAAAGAAGTTGAAGCAAAATATCATTACATTGCCATTCCTAAATTAGATAGTAGCGTGTACTTACAAGCACAAATTACTGATTGGGATAAATTAGACCTTTTGCCTGGAAAATCGACAGTATTTTTTGATGGCAATTATATTGGTGAGAGTTTTATTACTACTAAAGATTTAAAAGAAACATTGGATATCTCTTTAGGAAAAGATAAAAACATTTTTATATCGCGTAATCGTAATATTAATGAAACATCAAAACCTTCGTTATTTGGTAATGATATTTCACAAAAATATGCTTATACCATTGATGTAAAAAATGCCAAATCGCTACCAATTGATATTATTGTTTATGATCAGCTACCGAATATTATAAACAAGACAGTAGTGCTTGATGATGCTAAATATGATGATGCAAATTATGATAAAAAGACTGGCACATTAATGTGGCAATTTAAATTAAATCCAAACGAAAATAAAAATCTTAATTTAAGCTTTAAACTTACTTATCCAAAAGATAAAGTTAGCGATATAATTGGATTGTAGATAAGTTAATCATAGACGTAAAATATGTTAAATCAGTGGCTCAGCCAATTTAAACAAGACAGCCAAATTAGTTTGCTGGATATTCATTTGGCATATTTTCTAACCAATAAAGCGAAGCTAAATGATGATATTACGGCTAAACGTTTTAGTTTTTTGGTGCTATCGTTAAGTAAAGAGGTAAGATCTGGTCATGTTTGTCTGGATCTTACTTACTTAACTCAATCTACTATTGAGCCGCAACTTTGGTTAGATTTAGGATCACCGAGCGAGCATGATTGGAAACTCACACTAGAACAAGCAGGTAATCATCAGGTTGTGAGCGATGGAGCAAGTTTATCTCCGCTTATCTTTATTGAAAATAAACTCTATTTTCAACGTATGTGGTTGGATGAAAAAAATGTCGCTCAATATTTTAATCACACAACGCTGGATAAAGAGTTAAGCGGTGATGCTGATTTAAGCGCAATACTTAATCAGCTTTTTGTCTACAATGAATCTGAAATTGATTGGCAAAAAGTAGCCGTCGCTTTGGCATTAACACGTAAAGTTGCTATTATTTCGGGGGGACCTGGTACTGGCAAAACAACCACTGTTGCCAAAATTTTAGCCGCAATTATGCAAACCAACCCAAAAGCTCGCTTGATTACCGCAGCGCCAACGGGTAAAGCCGCATCAAGGCTAACCGAATCATTGAGCCGAGCAATAGAACAACTCTCTGTGACAGCACTAAATATAAAAGCTGAAGCGATCACTTTACACCGCTTATTAGGTGCAAAAGCAGATAATCGTTCATTCAAGCATGATAAGAACAACCGATTGCATGTCGATGTATTAGTGATTGATGAAGCGTCAATGGTGGACTTAAATATGATGGCAAGGGTTATTGAGGCACTACCAAATGCTGCTCGTTTAATTTTATTAGGCGATAAAGATCAACTATCATCAGTTGAAGCAGGAGCCGTATTTGGTGACCTTTGTACTTTTATTACACATGGTTATAGTGAGCCACGAGCCAAAGAACTTAGTCAATTAACTGGCTATATTGTACCGGCTTGCAAGCAAACAGTTGCAATCACTGACAGTATTTGCTTATTACAAAAGAGTTATCGCTTCAATGAATCATCTGGTATTGGGTTATTGGCTAATGCAGTAAAAGAGGGACGTTCAACGGTTGTTAAGAAATTACTATTTGATGAGTCGTTAAGTGATATCCAATATCACGCACTTTCATCTCAGCAAGCTTATCATGATGTTTTACAAGATAGTATTAATCATTATCAACATTATTTAAATATGATTAAGCAAAGCGGAACGCACGATATTGCGGCAGTTTTAGCTAAATTCGCCGAATATCGTTTACTTTGTGCCGTAAGAGAAGGTCATTTTGGTGTAGAAGGTTTAAACAAACAAATTGAGTTATTATTAGCTAAAAATAAATTGATTCATTTAAAAAATAAAGAAACATGGTATGTTGGCAGACCAATTATGATTTTACGTAATAGTGCTTCATTAGGGCTGTATAATGGCGATATTGGCATTACATTAATGGCAGAAAATGATAGCTCAAAGTTACGAGTGTATTTTCCCTTCGCAGATGGTTCAATTAAAGGGTTTTCACCATTTCGATTACCTGAACATGAGACTGCTTATGCCATGACCATCCATAAATCGCAAGGATCAGAGTTTGATTATGTTAATGTGATTCTGCCAATTGATTATTCGCCGTTGCTCAATCGTTCTTTGCTTTATACCGCAATTACCCGTGCTAAAAAAACCGTTGCAATTTATGCAGTTGAATCAATTTTAATACAAGCGATTAAATCACAGACACAAAGGCATAGTGGTTTAGTGGATTTATTACAAAATAACTCATAAGTTTGAGTATTTTAAGCACTGTTAAATGAATTGTTATTTATCGGGTTTGTTGGTAAAAGTTTCGGGTGGAGTAATAAAACAGGGCGATAAGCCCTGTAATAATTAACTTAATGAATAATCTTAGCTAAAAAGTCTTTAGCACGATCTGATTGTGGATTAGTAAAGAATTGCTCTTTTGAGGTATCTTCAATAATTTCACCAGCATCCATAAAGATAACACGGTGGGCTACTTTACGCGCAAAGCCCATTTCATGAGTAACCACCATCATGGTCATGCCTTCATAAGCGAGCTCAACCATCACATCTAATACTTCATTTACCATTTCAGGATCAAGTGCTGAGGTTGGTTCGTCAAACAGCATGACAATAGGATCCATACATAACGCGCGAGCAATGGCAACACGTTGCTGTTGACCGCCAGAAAGTTGTGCGGGGTATTTATCGGCATGAGCAAGTAAACCAACGCGCTCTAACAAGTTAAGCGCTTTTTCGCGAGCTTCTTCGTCTGTTCGACCTAACACTTTAATTTGTGCAAGGGTAAGGTTTTTTAAAATAGTTAAATGTGGGAATAGTTCAAAATGTTGAAATACCATACCCACTTTAGAACGTAACTTTGCTAAGTTAGTTGCTTTACTTGTAACTTCGGTTCCATCAATAATAATTTTGCCTTTTTGTACAGGCTCTAAACAATTTACGGTTTTTATCAAAGTTGATTTTCCTGAACCCGAAGGACCGCAAACCACCACAACCTCGCCTTTACCAACTCGAGTTGTGCAGTTTTTTAATACCTGAAATTGTCCATACCATTTTGATATATTTTCTAAGGAGATCATCGATTTATCCCTTTTTTGTAATAATTAACTAAACGTGAAGCAGTAAAACAAATTATAAAATAACTTGCTGCTGCAAAAATAATCATTGAATACTTAACCGTACCACCTTGTACATTACCGATTTGTGTCACACTTGCTCCAAATAGGTCTATCAAGCTCATCACATACACCAAAGAAGTATCTTGGAATAAGATAATACCTTGAGTTAATAATAGTGGCACCATCGATCTAAAAGCTTGCGGTAAAATAATTAAACGCATGGCTTGGCCTTTAGTCATACCCAAAGCGTAAGCTGCATGATATTGGCCTTTAGCAACAGCATTAATACCTGCACGAATAATTTCAGAATAATAAGCAGCTTCAAAAAGTGCAAAAGCAATCATTGCAGAAATAATTCGTACGTCAGCATAAGGAGGAAGATTAAATACATATTTAATAACCTGTGGCAATGCTAAATAGAACCATAACAATACTAATAATAGCGGGATAGAACGGAATAGGTTGACATAGCATTTAGCAAAAATATTAAATAATTTATTATTTGATAAACGCATTAATGCCAGTACTGTACCCCAAACAATACCAAAAATCACCGCAGTAAAAGTAATTTTCGTTGTTAACCATAGCCCACTTAGTAATAAGTGGTAGTTATTTAACACGAGTGAGGGGATATTGGCAATCCAATTAAATAACTGCATTTTATCCTCCATGATTCATATTAGGTAAACGCGTGTGTTTTTCAACAATTCGCATAATAGTCAATACAGCATAGTTAATTAACATAAATGCAATAGTGACTCCACATAATATTTCCACAATACTATTGGTTGACTCATTAATACGATCGATTTGACCGATTAAATCGATTAACCCAATAGTTGAAGCAACCGATGAATTTTTAATAATATTGGTCATTTCTGATGTTAAAGGTGGAATAATACGTCGGTAAGCATTTGGCAATAAAACATGCATATAAGCTTGTTGATTGGTTAATCCAAGTGCAATGGCGGCATATCGTTGACCTTTAGGTAAGGTTTGAATACCCGTTCTTACTTGCTCAGCAATACGCGCAGATGTAAATAACCCCAAAGCAATTGCAGCTGTGATAAAAGAGCTAACATTAGGCGATAAACCAGAAATAAACCATGTTTTTAAACTCCCAGTTAAGATTTCCGGAAATAACATGTACCATAAAAACATTTGTACGAGTAGCGGAATATTACGAAATAGCTGAATATAGCCTGCTGCAAAGTTATTTAGAAACCGATTTTCTAAGGTTCTACATATTCCCACAAGCGATCCTAGTATAAATGCGATGATCCATGCAGCCGCAGCTAATGAAACTGTCACAAAAATACCATTTAACAGCCAATTTAGGTAAATTCCATCACCGTAAGGTGTTGGTTCAAAAAACAAAGCCCAGTTAAATTTTTCAAAGAATTGAATTATCTCAGACTTAAATATTTCATAAGAATTCATAATATACTTTATACATAAAATTAGGTTATGTACTAAATGTTAAAAACATTTAGTACATTGGATTAGAAAGATAAGAAAAGTATTAATCTAATGCTTTATCGTTAGGATTGGCAAAAAGTTCAACCATTTTTGGTGAAATTTCAAGATCCATATTTGCGCCTTTTGGCGGAACAGGTTGAGTAAACCATTTATTATAGGATTCTAGTGCTTTTCCTGATTTTTGCGCATCAGCAATTGTCTTATCCATTAATTGCTTAAATTGTGTATCGCCTTTTCTTAGCATACAGCCGTAAGCTTCATAAGAAAGTGGTTCGCCCACAATTTTCCATTCAGCGGGATTAATTGCGCGTGAGCGTTCACCTGCAAGTAGTGCGTCATCCATCAAAAATGCAGCAGCACGACCTGTTTCTAATGCATTAAACGCATCACCATGATCTTTTGGCGTAATGATACGAATACCTAAATTATTTTTATTGTTGATTTGATTTAAACGAATTTCAGACGTTGTACCTGCCGTAGTGACCACATTTTTGCCTTTTAAATCCTCAATACTATTGATATTGCTATCAGCTTTTACTAAGAATCGAGTACCAACAATAAAAATGCTGTCTGAAAAACCAACCGTTTTTTGGCGTTCAACATTATTAGTTGTCGAGCCACACTCAAAATCGTAAGTGTAGTTATTGAGTAATTGAATACGAGTCTTAGAAGTAACTGGTAAATATTTCACTTTAAGATCAGGCATGTTTAATTCTTTTTTAACCGCATCAACGATTAAATTAGAATAATCTTGTGAATAACCAATAACTTCTTGTTTTTCACCATAATAGGAAAATGGAATTGAAGATTCACGATGACCAACAACAATAACGCCACTATCTTTAATTTTGGCTAATGTACCACTAAGTTCCTCTGCAATAGCTGAACTAGTCATTAGGCCTAACATTGCAAATGATAACACTAGTTTGGTTAATTTTGTCTTTCTGTTCATACTCATCTCCTACTGTTTAGTTTGTATCATATTAAATAAATTTAATATTTTTACAAAGGGGGTATATTATAACTTATTTTTTATCATAAAAGTACTTTTTACTGTTTATTTGTTTATCATTGAAACTAGGTGCAATCAATAATTCGCATAATATTATGGCTACGAATTACACCAATACTTATTTAAATCCAATTATATAATAAGCAATAATTATGCCAGTATTGTAAATTATGAACGTCGTTTTATAAAAAGTGAGATAAACATTAATATCATAATTACAAAATAGGGTAGAGTGCCCCATTTTGCATAAGGTGTTAAACCTATTGTGGGCGATACAGATGCTGATAAAACACCTGTTTCAAATTGTGGTAATTGTTTAACGATATTACCATGCTCATCAATAATTGCAGTAATTCCCGTATTGGTACTGCGAATTAAAGGTCTGCCAAATTCCAGCGCCCTAGCTTGTGCCATCTGTAAATGTTGTTTAGGACCAATGCTATCGCCAAACCAAGCATCATTTGAAACAGTAAGTAAAAAATCGGTATCAGAGGCAAAGTTTTGATGGATTAAATTCGATAAAATCACTTCATAACAAATAGCGGGTGTAAATTTAAAGCCTTTTATGTGTAATTGAGGTTGTATTGTTTCGCCAGGTTTCATTGATGACATTGGAATATCGAGAATGGCAGCAATCGGTTCAAGTATTGACTCTAGCGGTGTAAACTCACCAAAAGGCACTAAATGATGTTTTCTATAACGATTGGTTGTTGGGTATTGATAAGGTTCTTTTTCACCAAGCACTAACAGGGTATTATAGATATCTCCATTGGATTGATATCCTTCTTCACCAAAACGATAATCAAGAATGCCCACGGCAATTTCAGCATCATGAGCTCTAGCTTGGTTATCTAAATATTGCAAAAAAGTTTGCTGATTGATTTCGTAATCGGTGATACTGGCTTCTGACCAGATGATAATTTCATTTTTATTTAGATTGTCTAAGGTAAGTTTAGTATAGGTTTGTAACGTGTTATTGAGCTGTTCTTTTGTCCAGCGGATTGACTGCGAAATATTTCCTTGAATTAACGCAAAATGAGCCGAACGCGTCTTGTCTACAGTAGTCCAATTAATATTGCCGAATGAAATTGGTGCAATAAAGATCGCAAACAGTGCAATAATCGCACCAACTGCGTGCTTTCGGGATGTTTTGATGGTTATTGACTTAATACTATAAATAAATAACCCACACAAAATAGTAAGCAATAAAGTAACACAATCTATTCCCCCTATAGGGAAATAGGCTCGCAGTGGGCTATCAAGTTGACTATAACCGAGCTGTAACCAAGCAAATCCAGTCAATATATAACCACGCAAAAACTCAGTTATTTGCCAAAGCATTGGTGCTGCAAGTACTAGTTGCTTAAATGAAAATTGTCCAGCAAAATGATTTACCATTCTTAATAGAAAAGCAAAAAGCATAGGATAAAGCGATAAATACAGGATTAAAAAGCCTAAAATAATAATGGCAACGGGTAGAGGCAATTCTCCATATTGTTTTATGCTGATATAAACCCAATGCACGCCAGATGTAAAATAGCCGACACCCCAAGTTAATCCCAATAGCATGGCTTGTTTTTTAGATTTATCAGCAATAAGCCATAAAAAACCCGCAAACGAGACAAAAGCTAACGGCCAAATATGAAAAGGTGCATAACTAAAAACGGCTATTGCACCAAGAAATATACTTAATAATATCTGTTTAAGCATTTTCAGGTAACTCTAAATTGGGCACGGTTGCACCATCAGGAATGGTGACATGTAATTGAATGATTCGTCGTCTGTCTGCAATGGCGACTTTAAATTGATAACCATCAATGGTAATGCTCTCACCACGTAAAGGTAATCGACCAAAATGTTGCATGACCAGCCCCCCAATGGTGTCCATTTCTTCATCACTAAAATGAGTTGCAAAAATATCATTAAAATCTTCAACGGGAGTTAGTGCTCGCACTGTGTAGACTGAGGTTGTTAAACGGCGAATATCACGATCTTCAACCTCATCATATTCATCTTCAATATCGCCTACGATAAGCTCTAAAATATCTTCAATTGTCACAAGGCCAGAAACACCGCCAAACTCATCTATTGCCATCGCCATATGATAGCGTTGCATCCGAAATTCTTTTAACATATGATCAACGCGTTTGCTTTCGGGAACAACTACGGTTGGTCTAAGAATTTTTTTGAGATCAAAATTATCAACACCTTGGCGAATAAAAATCAAAAGATCTTTAGCTAATAAAATGCCTTCTATGTGATCTCTATCTTCACTAATAACAGGATAACGGGAGTGCCCATGTTCAGAAATAATATCTAAACATTCATCGAGGGTATAATTGTCTTTAATTGTGATAATTTGTGAACGGGGTATCATAATATCACGAATGCGCTGTTCGGCTATATCCATAACACCTTCAATCATATCGAGCGTGTCGGGATCGATAAGTTCGTTTTCTTCCGCTTCACGAATCACTTCAATCAGTTCTTCTTTATCTTTGGGTTCCGAATTAAACAACTGACTTAACCATAATGTAAACCCTTTTTTAGGTCTCCGGTGATTATCATCACTCATTTGCTCTTTTCCTTTCTTACTTTGTTATTAATTTAAATTATTTTATATATTTTGTTTAGTTAGCTAAATTGTCATTGAATTACTAAACTGCCCATTGAGTATTTTTATTCATCAACGGGTTGATAAGGATCTTCAAATCCTAACTGCTGCATGATATCAATTTCGATATTTTCCATTTCTTCGGCTTCTTCGTCAAGAATATGATCATAACCCAGCAAATGTAAACAACCATGCACAATCATATGCGCCCAGTGTGAGGTTAGTGATTTATGTTGTTGTACAGCTTCAGTTTCCACAACTTGCTTACAAATAATGAGGTCGCCCAATAAAGGAACCTCAATCTCAACGGGAGATTCAAACGGAAAAGATAAAACATTAGTTGGTTTATCTTTATGGCGATAAGTATAATTTAACTGCTGGCTTTCTTGTTCATCAACAATACGGATAGTCAGCTCGGCGTTATCCATAAACTGAGGTAAAATAACGTCTAACCATTGCAAAATTTGTGCTTCGCTGGGTAAATTCTGTTGCTCTTTTGTAGCAATTTGTAAATCTAAAATAATGGCGCTCATCTTATTTTGTTTACCTTATGTTATTATTCACGGTGATAAGGATGATTAGCGGTTAGGCTCCAAGCGCGGTAGAGGCTTTCAGCCACAATAACACGCACTAAAGGGTGGGGAAGTGTCAAGGGCGACAGTGACCAACTCTGTTCTGCCGCTGCTTTGCAAGCTGGGGACAAACCTTCTGGCCCACCAATTAATAAACTCACATCACGCCCATCAATTTTCCAGCGTTCTAACTGCTCGGCTAAATGGTGCGTGGTATAAGGCTTACCTGGAATATCAAGCGTTACAATACGATTGCTTTTACCGCAAGCACCTAGCATTGCCTCGCCTTCTTTATCTAAAATTCGGACAATATCTGCATTTTTGGTGCGCTTGCCTGCGGGGATTTCAATAAGTTCTAAAGGCATATCTTTAGGGAATCGTGACTGATAATCACCAAAAGCAGTGGTAACCCAGTTTGGCATTTTATTGCCAACAGCAATAAGCTGTATCTTCACGTAATTAACTCCAAAGTTTCTCAAGTTCGTAAAGCTGGCGGCTTTCTTCTTGCATGATATGTACAATCACCGAATCCATATCAACTACAACCCAATCAGCATCACTTTTTCCTTCACTGCCTAACACTAAATGGCCTTGTTTTTTTGCTTCATCAAGCAAATGATTGGCGATAGACGAAACATGACGGTTAGACGTCCCCGTACAAATAATCATGTAATCAGTAATGCTTGATTTACCACGGACATCAAGGGTAACAATATCTTTACCTTTTAAATCATCAATCTTATCGATAATAAAATCTTGTAACGACTGTTGCAAAATAATCTCTCTTATTAAAAAATAAAGCGCCATTATAACATATATTATTAAAAATAACGGTGATGATAAAATTTGGCGAGAAATAGTTTGTCAAACAGTTTCAGGTAATTTATGCATTTCAGTAAAAAGTTCATAACTTAGCCTAAACATAAAAACACTATTGTCTTCTCCAAAAAAGCAGACATTCTTACGCTAAAAAATCATTCAGAAAACTAATTGATTTTATTAGTTTTTTATGAAGAATAATTCCTTTTTTACCCCCAAAAGACTAATGCTATGCCTTGCTCGGTGCTAGCATCTGCCCCCCGACAGTTTGAGGTACTATTTTGTCTGGGGAAAATTAGCGGCAATGGCGACGCAAATTCTTATGGAAAAAATTTGAACATCTGATCATCGCTTTATATATCATCATACACCCCATCTATTATATTATTGACATGTTTTTCTGGATGCTTAATAAATTCTTTCCAAGAACAAATTTTAGCAAATATTTGATGCTCAGGATCGATATAGCAAATTGCCTTTTCTGCTGGAGACCAAACAATGTATAGCTCATAACCGTCAACTTCTTCTATCAAAGAAATTAGTTTTTTCCTTTTCCATTTCATTTCCAGCAAATCGATAAAATGATAAAAAGTCATGTATTTTGAATAACAATCTTTTCCTGAAAAATGAATTTTACCTGGCGATGTTTTAAGATATGTCAACATATCCGCAGGCATTTTATAGCTTTTTAGGCGCTTTAGTTTTTCTTGCTCATTATGCCATTCAATTGGTTCTAATGATTTTAGCAATTGCATCAAATTTGTATTTTTATTCGTTGCAGCAAGAGAATATGGGCGATCACCATATTTATCAGTAATGGTAATATCGGCTCCACATTTTATAAGATATTCGGCAAGTTCTGTGTGATCGTGTCTGACCGCTTCTATCAACGGTGTTGGAAAATAAGGGAAAACCATATCGGGTTGATGATAATTAACATCGGCTCCCATTTCTATCCACATTTTTGTTTCTTCTATGTTTCCATCTGATGCGCTGGACCTAAGCGCAGCACCGCCATATTGTTTTACCGTTACTCCGTATTGCTCAAATAGCGCTATATTTTCATAATTTTTCCCGTAATGAATGCGGATTAATATTTCCGAATATTTTTTTAGGGGAAGAAAATCAAGCGCATTATTTTTTAGCAAAAGATCTATAATTTTACCATCGCTATATTGTGCTGCCTTTTCGATAATGGTAAAACGACCAACATCCAAAGACACTTTATTTTTTAATAACCACTTAAAAACAGTAAAATTATTTGTGACAACAGCAAGCTCCAAAGGTGTTATATCTGTATATTCACTAAGGTGGATTCTTTCATTTATATCCCAGTTGGCATCATATAAACTTTGCATTTTTTCGATATTTGTTTCATATATGGCAACAGCTGGTTCAGGCATCGTTTCAAAGTTGCCAATGTGTTTTATGTTGTACATTTATAATCCTGTTTCATATTGTAAAAATACTTATTATTATATATATTTTCTGAATTTAGCTAAATTAAAACAGTAAATTAAACAAAACATTCTATTTTTTACTGTATTTTTAGAACACATTATAGTGCCAGATTTTTTAAGGAATTTTCCCAAATGAATGATAACAAACTTAATGAAATTAACTATTATTTATCGGATCCAATCAATTTTGATTTTTTAAAAGTATTAAATGCAGACCAAGCATTAGATCTAAGAGATGAACCTGAGTTTGATAATCAATGGGTGAATAGCTTTAATACCTTAAACAAAAAAAGTTTTAAAAAGGAAGAAATCGAACTTATTAATATATTAAGAGAAAAAGCATTCAAACTGTCTTTTCAACTAATTAATCATTTTGAAATTGCGTCTCAAATATCTGACGATATAGAAATAATAGCGAAAAGTTTTCTTGCTCAAGAATATAATAACTGGGCAGTTACGCACTTATGGTCGGCTTATAAAAACAAAAAATTTCCAGTATAAATAGCCCAACGCATAGCAAAATAAACAAAAAAAGGATAACAAGTATATTTTTATGGACAAGAAACAATTAATTATTGATGAACAAAAATACCCAATTAACGCTAAAGATTGCTTGCTATCGCTTGATGAAAAAAGAAAAATTACTTTCCTTAGTTTAGAAGAATCAGCTTAGCAGAATCCAATCGCTTTTGGAACGCAACATTCCCATTTAACCCCAATGCCCCATCCTTTTGTTCTGTTATAGAAAAAACGAATTTAGACTTTAATGCCCCAAAAAAAGCTCGTTATTTTTTAACAACAAACTCACCGATACCGCATTAATTTTTTTCGGGAAACAAGCAAGCGCCATTGTTCCAGTGAATATTTTTATAAGATTCTGGAAAGACTTTTTCTACCCTAGTGATGAAACAAGCATTCTTTTAATTAACAATAAAAATAAAACTATTTTTCTTATGAAGGCACCTCTTTTTACGCAGAGATCTTAAATGGATAAAAGGCCGAAAAAGGTTGAATTACGGCAAATAGCACCTTACCAGTTGGTAGCATATTCTGGGGCTGAGTAAGTATGGCGTTAGGTTTGTTGGGTAAAAATCGGTGATTTTTATAAAAAAACAAAAAAATAAAAACTTAAATAAAATCAATGATTTTTCTGACTTATTTTTAAGTGCAAGAATGCCTCATTTTTCACGCTCTTTCGCGTTTATGATTTTTATTCAGAATTATTTAATAACATAATGATTTTATTTGTATTAATTCAAAAAGTTTGCATATGCTTTAATCTATTTAATCAAATCGTGGTTAATTATTAGGAATCTTCTTGAATAAGTCTTTAAAATTTGATAGTTTACAGGAAAGATTTTTAACATTAAAAACACTAAAAAGAAGGTAATTGTTATGACTATTAAAGTAGGTATTAATGGTTTCGGCCGTATCGGTCGTATTGTTTTCCGTGCTGCTCAAAAACGTTCAGACATCGAAATTGTTGCTATCAATGACTTATTAGATGTTGAATATATGGCTTACATGCTTAAATATGATTCAACTCATGGCCGTTTTGATGGTACTGTTGAAGTTAAAGACGGTAAATTAGTGGTTAACGGTAAAACAATCCGTGTTACTGCAGAACGTGATCCTGCAAACTTAAAATGGGACGAAGTAGGTGTTGATGTTGTTGCTGAAGCAACTGGTTTATTCTTAACTGACGAAACTGCTCGTAAACATATCCAAGCTGGTGCCAAGAAAGTTGTTTTAACTGGTCCTTCAAAAGACAACACGCCAATGTTCGTTATTGGTGTTAATGATAAAGAATATGCTGGTCAAGATATCGTTTCTAATGCTTCATGTACGACTAACTGTTTAGCCCCTTTAGCTAAAGTTATTAACGATAACTTTGGTATTGTTGAAGCATTAATGACAACCGTTCATGCAACAACTGCAACTCAAAAAACAGTTGATGGTCCATCTCATAAAGATTGGCGTGGTGGTCGTGGTGCGGCTCAAAACATCATCCCTTCATCAACTGGCGCGGCTAAAGCGGTAGGTAAAGTTATCCCTGAGTTAAACGGTAAATTAACAGGTATGGCTTTCCGCGTTCCAACACCAGACGTTTCTGTTGTTGATTTAACTGCTCGTTTAGAAAAACCAGCTAAATACGAAGATATTTGTAAAGCAATCAAAGCAGCTGCTGAAGGCCCAATGAAAGGTGTGCTTGGTTATACTGAAGATGACGTTGTATCTACCGATTTCTTAGGTGAAGTTTGTACATCTGTATTTGATGCTAAAGCGGGTATCCAATTAAGCGATAACTTCGTTAAATTAGTATCTTGGTATGATAATGAAGTTGGTTATTCAAACAAAGTATTAGATTTAATTGCTGTTGTTTCTAAATAATTAGCATTTATTGGTTGAAAAGCGACTTTGGGGTCGCTTTTTTTATGCTAAATTTTGAGTAATTTTAGGTTTACTTGGGATAAAAAACGCCCACCTTAAGGTGAGCGTTTTGCTAGTATGGAAATAAATTAGTTAGATAAACTAAATAACAACAACTTCAGCTGCTGCTGGTCCACGAGGGCTATCTTGGATCGCAAATTCAACTTGTTGCCCTTCAGCTAAGGTTTTAAAGCCA
>NZ_LZGZ01000024.1:0-1123 GCF_001690515.1 Gilliamella sp. Fer4-1
AGCTTACCAGCAGGAAGGATTACCCGTTACTTAGATAAACTGGCCGAATATCATGGGTATCCATTAAAAATACGGGTCGATAATGGGCCAGAATTTACAGGAAAAACCTTTATAAACTGGGCCAAATCACATGATATAACCATTGATTATATCCAGCCCGGTAGCCCTTATCAAAATGGCTATATTGAACGATTTAATCGTACCTATCGTACTGAAGTACTCGATTTATATCTTTTTAACAACTTAGCACAAGCAAGGAGAATAACTGAAGAATGGTTAACGATTTATAACACCGAAAGACCGCATGAGGCATTAAATAACATGACACCGATTGAGTATAAAACACTAAAACAAGCAGCATGATTTTCTACGTGAGTTGTGTACTAAGTTTGAGGTATTTACAGTTAATTAAATCTCATCAGCTTATTGATGAGGTTTTATATAATAACCCTTATTTAAAGCTGGTTTAGGCATTATTAGATTCATAAACAATAGGATATATTTATCGTTTATTGAAAATCTGTTGCTTATTAAGCAAAATGGTTTATTTTTATACAACATAAAGCTTGCCTTAATCTATTTATAGATTAAGGCAGCGTTACTGCCAAAGTGATTTTCTGGTCGCTTGATAGCGGTAAAAGATAACGAGAATGTATTAGGTTGGGAATATAACATAAAGTAATCAACTCACAGCCGAACACCAAAACTGGGCGACTATCCGCCATCGCTACGATGATAATACCGGCTTACTCAATTTAATTATAGGAAAATATGAATATTATTATTTCTTCAATAATAATTTTTATGTTCTATTTAAATCTAAAAATTAATTTAGTAGTAGGAAAATATTGACATGTTCATTTATTATGCTATTAATAAAAGTTAAATGGATCTAATTTAAAAAGCTTTAAAGGATAGTATCATGACTAAGAGTGATTTATTCTTAAAAATAGAATTTTTAAGAATAACATATGATTCTGATCTTCCTCCCTAGTGAAATAAATTTTCAATAATTGATTGCAGTGTAAGCTGTACAAAGATAAATAGAACCAAGTTTTTGATGGTTTTGTTCATTCTATTCAATTCTAATTATCAGATATTTTGAATATAAAAATTTCAAATT
>NZ_LZGZ01000025.1:0-1416 GCF_001690515.1 Gilliamella sp. Fer4-1
TATCACTTATTATTAAGATTTTAAATAGAAACAATTGCCGCGGCATCAACATGAACATATGTATAAAATAGACTATAACGTATCCTACCTCTATAATACTTTTACAAAAAATAATTAATTATTTTTTTATAATAGACGATATAATCACTAAATATTGGAAGTTTTAATTGAATATTGAATAGAGTAACTATGAACATTTGGATTGATGCTGATGCATGCCCTAACCCAATTAAGGAGATTTTATATCGAGTAGCAAATCGAAAAGCCATTAATACAATATTAATAGCTAATCAACGATTAACGATTCCCCTCTCACCTTACATTCAAAGTTTACAAGTTGGAAAAGGATTTGATGCCGCAGATAATAAAATTATTGAGTTAGTTAAAAAAAATGATTTAGTTATCACATCAGACATTCCACTTGCATCAGATGCATTAAATAAAGGCGCTTTAGTACTCACACCACGAGGAGAACAATATACACTCGATACGATAAAAGAGCGGCTAACTATACGCGATTTTATGGAAACTATGCGAGCTAGTGGCGTACAATCTAAAGGCCCTTCTCCTTTTTCAATTAAAGATAGAGAGAAGTTTGTTAATCAACTTGATAAATTAATTCATCACTTTTCTAATAAATCTTTCTGTTAATATTATGTATAAATTGTAATTGGTAAAAACTAGAGCTTCAAAAATAGTTCTCTGCTTTTAAAAGGTTTTGATCCTACATAAGGTTTTAATGCCATTCGAGTAAAACGTTTTGCGGCTTTCAGCGTATCATCACTATTAAATTGGCGTTTTCCTAGCGCCAAAACTTGTTCACCTGTAAAACTGGCACTATTTTTTAATAAGCTGCTAATAAACCCTTTTTCACTTTGATATTGATAATTCATCGATTCGACAATACTATCGCCAGTGGCACAGCAGTGAAAAAAATCAACACAATAGCCTAAATTATCTAATAAGGATAATTCAAAAGCTCGTAGCACATTTTCAGCAGAAACCTGTTGTGCTAATTGTTGCAAGCTTTTTAAATAGTCATCAAAAAGTGTTGGCATTTCGGTTTCAGCGACTAAGACTCGGTGTAATAGTTCATTTAAGTAAAAAGCACTATATAAATAAACAGATGCTAATGGCAAAGAGAGAGACATTGCTTCAACTTGACGCAATGTTTTTATGTCACCTTGACCAGAATATTGTACAATTAGTGGAGTAAAAGGTTGCAACATCCCTTTTAATGATGAACGCTTTCTTTTTGCTCCCTTAGCTAAAACCGTTATTTTTCCAACATTTTCAACAAACAAATCAACTAATAGGCTGCTTTCAGTATAAGAACGAGTGTGTAATATAAATGCTCTTTGCCAACTTTTCATCTAAAATACCTGTTAATTAATTCGATTATTTTTTAATTAAAAT
>NZ_LZGZ01000026.1:0-4785 GCF_001690515.1 Gilliamella sp. Fer4-1
CAAAATTTAGATTAATTTTAAAATTAATAAATAATACATTTACAATAGCTGAATTTTTTCATTTATTTTAAATAATATCTTGCATAAAACTCGGTCATAACGCTATTTGCCAATAGGATAAGTCTTTAATTCGTGATACAATTTAACAATTATTTTTTCGCTTAAGAAAAGAGTGAAAAGGCATTTAAAGTAGAATCAATAAGGAATGAATATGCAAACAATTGAAGGTAAAGTTGCTGCACCAAAAGCTAAGGTTGCAATTGTAGTAGCACGATTTAATCATTTTATTAATGATAGCCTTGTCAATGGTGCAATTGATGCGTTAACACGCATTGGACAAGTTGATGATAAAAATATTACTGTTATTTGGGTTCCAGGTGCTTATGAAATTCCACTTGCTACTAAAGTTGCTGCACAGTCAAAAAAATATGATGCAATTGTAGCGCTAGGTACGGTTATTCGTGGCAGTACGGCACATTTTGATTTTGTTGCTGGTGAATCAAGTTCTGGATTATTAAGTGCAAGTTTAGATAACACTATTCCAGTTGGATTCGGTATTTTAACTACCGAAAGTATAGAACAAGCTATTGAACGTGCAGGCACAAAAGCTGGCAACAAAGGTGCTGAAGCGGCATTAACTGCACTGGAAATTCTAAATATTATTAAAGCAATTAAGGAGTAATTTAGTGGCATTAGTTAATCCTCGTCGTCGAGCAAGAGAATGCGCAGTGCAAGCCATTTACTCTTGGCAAGTTTCTAGAAACGATCTTGCTGATGTTGAGACAAGTTTTATTGCAGAACAAGATATGAAAGGCGTTGATGCTAAGTATTTTCGTGAGCTATTAAATGGTGTAGCCAAAAACACCAGTGAATTAGATGACAAAATGACGCCTTATCTCACTGAACGCTCTATTAATGAGTTAGGACAAGTTGAATTAGCCATACTTAGAATCGCACTGTATGAATTAATAAAACGTCAAGATGTACCTTATAAAGTTGTGATTAATGAAGCTATCGATTTAACTAAAACATTTGGTGCTGCAGATAGCCATAAATTTGTTAATGGTGTATTAGATAAAATAGCCCCAACCATTCGTACTCGATAAGCAATTAATTATGAGATTGATATGAACAATAATACCGAAAAAAGCAAACCCACTATTTTTTATGCCAAAAATAGCGAATCTAAAAAGCCTTTTCGTTCAGCGACTAAAAAAACGACTGGCTGGAAAAGTAAAGATGACTCATTTCAAGTAAAACCTAAACGCGATCGTCATGATCGTATTGAAACATTCAAACCTAGAAATGATAAATCTGCATTTGCAAAAAAGAGTTTTATTGTTGATCTTAATCAATCTAAATTGCCTATTGAGAATGAATCACCATGGCAAAAAAAGCTTCGTACAAATGAACAAACTCCAACTTTTGGTTATGATGGATATCGCCAACGTAAAGAAGAAACATTAGTTTATAGCGAAAATAGTTGTAAGGCAGTATTCAAACATCGTCGCACAGCAATTGTTAAATTATTTATTACTCAAGAGATGACTTATCAATTTAAAGAGTTAATTGAGTGGCTCGTTAAACAACGTTTAGGTTATGATGTAGTCTCTAGCGAACAGATTGGTAAAATAACTCAAACGCAACATCATGGTGGCGTATGTTTAATTGTTAAAAAACGTATATCACTTACGTTATTGGATTATTTAGAAAACAATAGCGATAAAGATCATGATTGTGTTTTAGCGATTGATGATGTCAATAATCCCCATAATCTTGGTGGGTTAATTCGTAGTGCCGCTTTTTATGGCGTTAATGGTGTCATGTTACGCCAAACAAATTTACTTGATAGCGGTGCTGCTATGCGTGTGGCTGAAGGTGGCGTTGAAGCTGTTGAGTCAATTAAAAGTGATGATTTTGTGGCCTCAATAGATATGCTTAAGCAACATGGCTATCAAGTTATTGCCCTATTACCTTGTCAAGTAAAGTCAATTACATCCAGCGAGTTGCACCAAATCCATTTTAATAAAAAAGTTGCGGTAGTCATATTTCAACAAATTAATATGAAACTAATTAACAGCGCTAATATTGTTGTACATCTAAAAGGCAATGATAACATGCCCGCATTAAATATTTCGGTTGCAACGGGTGTTTTATTATCGAACTTACATAAGTAAATTAATATTTTTACTATCAATGAGTTATTGATAAAAAACTATTTTACTCATTGATAAAATATATCAAATAGCATCATTTGGTTAGAAATTGCTTTTTTTTTCTGTAAATTGTACTAGTTTTTATATATTTTGGTATGCGTCATGACTTTTAAGCATAAAGTTGGTTTAATTTTTGGGAAGTTTTATCCTTTACATTGTGGTCATATTTATCTAATTGAAAAAGCGATGAGCCAAGTTGATGTATTACATATCTTTTTGGGATGTGAAGCATCGCGTGATAAGCAACTATTTAATCAAAGCCGTTTACCTAAACAACCACAAATAAGTGACCGCTTTTCATGGTTAAAAGAGACATTTAAAGATCGCCATAATATTCATATCTATGTACTTGATGAGGCTGGCATCGAGTTTTACCCAAATGGTTGGCAAGATTGGAGCGATCGGGTAAAACAAATTCTTGCTGAGCATAAAATTAAGCCCAATGTGGTATTTACTAGCGAGCCACAAGATGTTAATAACCATAAGTTCTATTTTGATTGCCCAGCCGTTATTGTTGATGCTAATCGAGAATTTATTAACATTAGTGCAACACAAATCCGCCAAAATCCATATAAAAACTGGAATTTTATTGCACAAGCAGCAAAACCTTTTTTTGTAAAAAAAGTGGCTATTATTGGCCAAGGTCGTTTTTGTGACTTACCACTCCAATTTGCTAATATTTATAATACTCAATACGTGCCCAATGGCTATATTAATTATATTGAACGAGAAATTTCAATCCAACATAATAAACGTTATTTGAGCGAATCCGATTATATGAAAATTGCAATGTTACATGTTGAACGAATTGCAAAAGCCGTTGAAACATCAAATAAACTTGTTTTTACTTCAATCGATTTTGAAACACTTGCACAATATTACAGTCAAATTTTCAAAAAAAATAATGATGTTTTAAGAGCCTTAAAAGAAAGTTGTCATTTTGATTTAGTCATTCATGAAAAAGATTTAAATCCTCAATCCTCGCAACTTGAATATTTTGAAACGGTTTCAAAGAAGATTGAAGCATTATTGATTTAGTTCATCACATTTATTATGGCTTATGCTAAAATAAGCCAATTATTTGTGATAGGTAAATTTTATGTCTCAATCTTCTGACAAACAAGACAATACAAATCAAGAAAAAATTGATTTTGGTTACACTCAAGTTCCAAAACAAGAAAAAGTAAAACGTGTTGCTGAAGTATTTCACTCTGTTGCCGATAAATATGATGTTATGAATGATCTTATGTCATTTGGCATTCACCGAATTTGGAAAAAAATCACCATTGAGTATAGCAGTGTGCGTAAAGGTCAAAAAGTTTTAGATCTAGCAGGTGGCACAGGTGATTTAACGGCAAAATTCTCGCAACTTGTTGGTGATAGCGGATTAGTTGTCTTAGCTGATATAAACGAATCAATGTTAAAAGTTGGGCGAGATAAACTACGAGACAAAGGCTTATTTAAAAATATCGAATATGTACAAGCTAATGCCGAGGAGTTACCCTTTGCGGATAACTATTTTGATTGTATAACCATCTCATTTGGCTTGCGCAATGTCACTGATAAAGAAAAGGCTTTACGCTCTATATGGCGAGTATTAAAACCCGGTGGGCGCTTATTAATCCTTGAGTTTTCTAAACCGCAATATCAGATCCTAAATAAAGCTTACGACTTATATTCATTTACTATGTTACCGTTAATGGGCAAAATTGTGGCAAATGATTCTGAAAGTTATCGCTATTTAGCCGAATCAATTCGAATGCATCCTGATCAAAATACACTGAAAAAAATGATGGAAGATGCAGGATTTGTTGATGTGAAATACCACAACATGACAGGTGGCATTGTAGCTTTACATATTGGCTTTAAATTTTGATGCGATAAAAAATAATGACCTTTTTTCGACTTTATAAAATACTTGCGATATTTCGTGCTTATCGATTAGATGAATTGTTACCAAAACACCATTTAGTAAGGTGGCCACGGTTGGTTTTAAAGTGTTTATTTTGGATTAGACCCAAAGCTAAACATCAAGAAATTGGTGAGCGATTACGTCAAGCGCTACAGGAGCTCGGTCCCGTATGGGTAAAGTTTGGGCAGATGGTTTCAACTCGACGCGATATTTTACCTAAACACATTGCAGATTCGCTGACCAAATTGCAAGATCACGTTGCTCCTTTTGATGGACAAATTGCTAAACAGCTTATTGAATCGGCATTAGGTCAAACAATAGATTATTATTTTTCCCATTTTGATGAAAAACCATTAGCATCAGCATCGATTGCCCAAGTCCATACAGCAATATTAAAGCGTAGCCAAGCTGAAGTTATTATTAAAGTATTACGCCCTAATATTTTACCTATTATTGAAGCTGATATACGTTTAATGTATTGGGTAGCTAAACAATTTACCAAGCGCATAAAATCAGGCGAAAAATTGCGAGCTGTTGAAATAGTGCGTGATTATGAAATCACGCTATTAAAAGAGTTAGATTTACAAAAAGAAGCTTACAACACGATTAGATTGCGCGATAATTTTATTAATAGTGATATCTTATATATTCCTTATG
>NZ_LZGZ01000027.1:0-928 GCF_001690515.1 Gilliamella sp. Fer4-1
ACTTTCAGGTATTATGATCCGGATATAGGTAGATTTACTCAACCTGACCCGATAGGATTGCTGGGTGTCTTGATTTGTATCAGTATGCGCCTAATGGGTTGACTTGATTGACCCATTTGGTTTAAAAGCATGTGGGGTAAAAAATAAGAAAACATCGTATGATAGTAAAAGTCGAAGAGATCCATTTAGACAGGTTAAGCACAATGCAGGTATACCGATGAATCAATAGCCTACAGCCATTACACGACCATCTTTACGAGATGGTAATGGCAGTACTATGATCGCTAGAAACGGTCAACCAATAAAGGCTCGACAATATGAATTTATTGATAAAAAATCCATTTTTATTCAATATTATAGTCTTTAGCACTCTAAAGCAGAATCAGGTCATGGTGCTGAACCACACTTTAATGTTAGACTTTCAAATAACCTGAATACTGATCATGTTTCTGGAACTTATGGTCATTATAATTTCCCTTAAGGAATGGATATGTGGTTTAAAAACGCGTTAGGCAGAGAAAAAATTCAATTTATGTTTAATAATGAATTTAACTTTCAATCTATTGAATTAAATAGTGTTTCATTTGAAAGCTATTCTGAGGTGAAATGCCATTTAACTTGCAAGGAAATTCCCAAAATTTACCCTAAAAAATGGGATAAAGTTGGATTTAATGCATTAAGTTTAATTATTACTTTTAATGAGATAGTTCAGTTAAATATGTCTGGTTCAAGAGTTGGTTTTTTCTGTTCACCAACGATCACTTCTTTTACTGATTATTCTGAAATAACCGTTAAACATGATAAATTACAGCTTTACTGTAAATCAAAGTTTTTAATTATAGAAAGTATAACTCCTTATATAGATGAAAGGTGGGATTAAAAATAAAGATGAAATAAATTTTCATTAAGTCGGTGCATCGAAAACATC
>NZ_LZGZ01000028.1:0-4350 GCF_001690515.1 Gilliamella sp. Fer4-1
AATTTAATGTGATTAAAAATAATGACTTTATATATTGTTGCTACCCCCATCGGAAATTTAGATGATATTACGCTTAGAGCGATCGATATACTTAAAAGCGTCGATCTTATTGCGGCTGAAGATACGCGTCATAGTGGCTTACTTTTACAACATCTTGGAATTAAAGCGAAGCTGTTTGCTTTGCATGATCATAATGAACAAGAAAAATCCAATATACTCATCGAGAAACTCAAATCAGGGTTATCCATTGCGTTGATTTCCGATGCAGGTACGCCATTAATTAACGATCCAGGATATCATTTGGTTAAAGCATGTCACGAAAATGGCATTAAAGTCGTACCAATTCCTGGCGCTTGCGCTGCGATAGCAGCTTTATGTGCTTCAGGATTACCGTCAGATAAATTTATTTATGAAGGTTTTTTACCCGCTAAAACTAAAGCACGCCAAGATTACCTTACCCATTTATTAGACGAACCACGCACAATCATCTTTTATGAATCGACTCATCGCTTATTAGACACGCTTAATGATATGCAAACTATTTGGGGCGCTGATAAGCCAATTATTTTGGCTAAAGAGCTAACCAAAACGTGGGAAACTATTGTCAGTTTTAAGGTTAATGAGTTGATAAATTGGTTAAATGAAGATCCTGCCCGCCAAAAAGGTGAATTTGTGTTAATCGTGCAAGGCCATACAAAATCAGAGGAAGATATTGATCCAAAGGCGATTGGTACTCTTAAACTATTGCAAAAAGAACTGCCATTAAAAAAAGCAGCAGCTATTACCGCTGAAATATATGGACTTAAAAAGAATCAACTTTACCAAATTGGTTTGAATACAGAACAATAACTAAATGACTAAGTGGGTGGGTTATGGCCAGTATACAGCAAATATTAACTTGGTAATAAACTAAGCTTGGTAATAAACAATAAATAGTAACTGTTAATTTGTTTAATTCCTCGTAGATTTATCGCTAAGAACATTGGCATAAATAGCACAATTTAGTATATAATCTCCCCCTTATTTTTAAGACATTTATGATAAAAGGTAACAAACAATATGGGATTTAAATGTGGTATCGTCGGACTACCTAATGTGGGTAAGTCAACGCTTTTTAACGCACTAACTAAAGCTGGCATTGAAGCGGCTAACTTTCCGTTTTGTACTATCGAGCCAAACACTGGGGTTGTGCCGATGCCCGATCCACGTTTAGATGAACTGGCAAAAATTGTAAAACCACAACGTACATTGCCAACTACTATGGAATTTGTTGATATTGCAGGTTTAGTTAAAGGTGCGTCGAAAGGTGAAGGTTTAGGTAATCAATTTTTAGCTAATATTCGTGAAACTGAAGCCATTGGCCATGTTGTACGTTGTTTTGAAAATGATAATATCATTCACGTCGCTGGCAAGATCGATCCGGCTGAAGATATCGAGATTATTAATACTGAACTTGCCCTATCCGATCTTGAAGCTTGCGAACGTGCAATAACTCGCCTACAAAAACGTGCCAAAGGTGGCGATAAAGAGGCCAAATTTGAATTAGAAATCCTTGAAAAATGCTTACCACATTTAGAGCAAGGTAAAAAATTGTTGCAACTTGATTTAAGTAAAGAAGAGCTTGATGCAATAAAATACCTAAGCTTTTTAACCCTAAAACCAACCATGTATATCGCTAATGTGAATGAAGATGGTTTTGAAAACAATCCTTATTTAGATAAAGTCAAAGCCATTGCTGAACAAGAAAAGGCCATAGTT
The DNA here is from genome assembly GCF_001690515.1 of Gilliamella sp. Fer4-1. Lineage (NCBI taxonomy): Bacteria > Pseudomonadati > Pseudomonadota > Gammaproteobacteria > Orbales > Orbaceae > Gilliamella > Gilliamella sp. Fer4-1. Next base: position 1,759 of record NZ_LZGZ01000028.1, read on the forward strand.
GTACCCGTATGTGCCGCAATTGAAGCTGAGCTTGCTGAGCTTGATGATGCTGATCGTGACGAATTTATGCAAGATTTAGGGTTAACAGAACCTGGTCTAAACCGCGTGATTCGTGCAGGATATAGTTTGCTTAATTTACAAACGTACTTTACAGCAGGTGTTAAGGAGGTTCGAGCATGGACAATTTCAGTTGGCGATACAGCGCCACAAGCAGCAGGTAAAATTCATACTGATTTTGAAAAAGGGTTTATTCGCGCTCAAACTATCGCTTTTGAAGATTTTATTAAATACGGCGGTGAACAAGGTGCAAAAGAAGCAGGCAAAATGCGCGCTGAGGGTAAAGATTATGTCGTGCAAGATGGCGATATTATGAACTTCTTATTTAATGTATAGCTAATGATTTGACGTCGCCTTTTGGCGACGTTGTTATATTAGCAATCATAAAGATCAATTCAATCTTGATAAAAAAGTGATTTTTACTAAAACAGATACATTTCCTGAAATTTCTTAGTAAGATCAAATAATAGCTTCATAAACATAAGGAAGGCACACTTTTATGTTACTCACATTTCAACAAGCCAAACAGCAAATGCTTCAACGCGCATCAGCCATAAAATCACTCAATTGCGAAAAAGTTTCTTTGTTCGATGCATTAGGACGTATCACTGCTGAACCGGTAATGTCGCCGATTAATGTGCCAAGCTTTAATAACTCAGCGATGGATGGGTATGCCGTTAGATTATCCGATGTTAATCAATCTAAATTATTACCTATAGCGGGCATTATTTTAGCTGGCGATGATATAAGTAATCTTAATTGGCCACAAGGTACTTGTTTACGTATTATGACTGGAGCACCCGTACCTAATGATGCTGATGCCGTAGTGATGCAAGAACAGACCGAAAAATCGGAGCTAGGTATCACTTTTTTAAATGAGGTAAAAGTTGGCGATAATATCCGCCGTATGGGCGAAGATATAAAAAAAGACACTGCCGTTGTGAGTAAAGGAGAAAAATTAACCATCCCTATACTATCAACCCTTGCGACATTGGGCATTAGTGAAGTTTTGGTTTTTAAAAAACTGAAAGTAGCTATCTTATCAACAGGTAATGAATTAACGCCAATTGGTGAGCCTTTAGCTGGTAATAGTGCTATTTATGATAGTAACCGTTTCACGCTAAAATTATTATTAACTGAGCTTAACTGTGACATTGTCGATCTTGGTATCATTTCTGATGACCCAACCCAAATCAAACAAGCATTGATAGCTGCATCGAACCAAGCTGATTTAGTCATCACCAGCGGTGGCGTTTCTGTGGGCGATGCAGATTATACTAAAGTGGCTTTAGAAGCGCTTGGCAAAATCAGCTTTTGGAAAATTGCGATGAAACCTGGCAAACCTTTTGCCTTTGGCAACATTGGCGAGGCGCTATTTTGTGGTTTGCCCGGCAATCCAGTTTCAACCTTAGTGACTTTTTATCAATTAGTACAACCACTAATTTTAGCTCTTTCAGGGGTTGAAGCACCAGCCATTGATTTAACCTTTAAAGTAAGCACTGCAACCAATCTTAAAAAGAGCCTTGGTAGAGTAGACTTTCAACGTGGTATGTTACAAATAAATGCACAAGGTGAGTTAGAAGTTAGCACAACAGGTCAGCAAGGATCGCATATGACACAATCATTTAAGCAAGCTAATTGTTTTATTGTGCTTGAACAGGATCGTGGTAATGTCAGCAAAGGGGAGCAGGTAACGGTTGAGCTGTTTAATCGTTTACTAAAGTAAGCGTGGTTTAAATACCCATTTGCATTATTTACCATAATAGTCATGCACATTTATTATGTGTATGATTTAGTTGTGTAAATAGGTGGTATGTAACATTATGAACATATCGTTATATTGGTTTATTACTATATAACGGTATAACCCGCTGGCAGATAATAAGTTGAGATATAATTAAAATAGTGCAACTAATATCGCGCCTACGGCAATCATAGCAACCCCTACACCAGCTAATAGCGAAACCTTTTCACCGAATAAAATAGCAGCAAATACAACAGCAAAAACTACGCTTAACTTGTCAATTGGCGCAACTTGCGATACTTTGCCCTCTTTAATCGCCATAAAATAAAATAGCCAAGATAGCGCACCGGCAATGCCACTTAGTGCAATAATAAATAACGCCTTTTTATCATTAAAAAACGTGTTGATAAGGCTTAGTTTACCTTGAACAGCAACCACCCCAACTAAAAAAATAGCCATGACAATAGCACGAATTGCAGTTGCTGTGTTGGCATCAAGATACTGTAAACCGATTTTTCCTAAAATAGCTACGCATGCCGCAGTAATAGCGGAAAGTAGTGCATAAATAAGCCACGCACTCATATTAATATTTATCGATTTTAAATAGATATTGTTGATTGTTGGAATTCGTTTCACATTGTTGTGATTTACTCATCACCCCACGACAATCTTCTAAAACACCTTGAGCTTTTGACCAATGATAAGTTTTACCTTCGTCGTTTTTACCTCCACATCCAACTAATGCCAAGCTAAACATCAAACAAGACAAACCAATAACCGTAGATTTCATT
>NZ_LZGZ01000029.1:0-5014 GCF_001690515.1 Gilliamella sp. Fer4-1
AAATACTATGAATGTAGTAAAAAAACCGCCAGTAAAATGGCTACCATTTATAATTATTGCGGCAATTTCAGCAATACTTTGGTTGTTTATATCTCCTCCTCAAGGCATCAGTCAAGAAGGTTGGCAAACAAGCATTATCTTTATTGCAACAATTGCGTGTATTGTTGCTGAAATTATGCCAATTGGTGCAATCGGCTTATTAGCCATTACGGTATTTGCAGTATTGAGACCAACGGGAGCCGAAAGTGCTAAAAACGCTATAGAGATATCATTAAGCGAATTAAATAGTGGGTTAATTTGGTTAATTGTTATTGCTTTTATGATTGCTCGTGGCTTTATTAAAACAGGTTTAAGTAAACGTATTGCCTATTATCTTGTGAAGATCTTAGGTAAAAATACATTGGGACTTGCCTATGGTTTAGCTGTCACTGATATGGCCTTAGCGCCAGCGATTCCAAGTACAACTGCACGTGCTGGTGGGGTTATTTACCCAATAGCTGAAGCATTAGCTATCAATTTTAATTCTAGCCCTAAGGATGAATCAAGAAACCGTATTGGTACATTTTTAATGTTAACTATTAGCCATATCAATGACATTACCTCGGCAATGTTCTTAACGGCGTTTACTGGAAATTTATTAGCTGCTAAGTTAGTGACAAAATCACTAGATATCACATTAGGCTGGGGACAATGGTTTATTGTAGTTATTGTTCCATGCTTAGTTTCATTTATTATTATTCCTTTAGTTATCTACTTTTTAACTAACCCAGAGCTAAAAAAGACACCAGAAGCACCTAAATTAGCTGCTGAAGAATTGAAAAAAATGGGATCTATCACCGTTAAAGAAATCATTATGGGTGGAACAGTTATTCTATTATTAGCACTTTGGATTTTTGGTAAAAACTTCAATATTGATTCAACAACAACTGCCTTTATTGGTTTGACTATTTTGCTTTTAACCGGTGTATTAAGTTGGGATGACATCAAAAGTGAAAAAGCAGCTTGGGATACATTAATTTGGTTTGCGGCATTATTGATGATAGCAGGGCAAGTCAATAAACTTGGTGTGACAAAATGGTTAGGTGATACAATAGGTAGTGCAGTGCAAGGTTATTTGGGTGAAAGTAGCTGGTTATTAGTGCTGATTGTTTTATGTGTTGCGTATGTTTATTTGCACTATCTTTTTGCCAGTGGTAATGCGCATATCGCCGCTTTATTTCCAGTTTTCTTATCGATAGCTATTGCTCTTGGCGTACCCACATTTATTGCAATTTTTGCTTTAGTTATTTGTACTAACTATTTTGGTTCAATTACACAATTTGCCAATGCAAGAAATCCGCTATTATTTGCTGAAGGTTTTGTTCCTGTAAAAACTTGGTGGAAAGTCGGGTTTATTTGTAGCATTATAAATCTGGCTATCTTATTTACTGTGGGTATTTTATGGTGGAAAATAATCGGTCTTAGCTAATAACTAATTATATACACTAAAGATTATATGCCGCCACATTGACTGGCGGTATTTTTATAGTTAGTTAATTTTATAGCGACAAATTTTAATTGATAATTGCCAATCATCAATCGGTTTCCAATATTTTTGTTCTTGCTCTAAATCCAATAAGATTAATTTATTCTTTTCGACAAAATCTTGATTAACTTCTAACGTTATTTGGGTGGGGCTATTTTTTGATAATTTTAATTTAAATGCATCAAGGTTTAGATCGGTATTTCGCTGATTATTTATTAGAATAGATAATCTAAGCATTTGCATGGCTGATATTATATGCTTGTATTCAAACAAACTGAAATAAGGGATTTCATCAATATTAATTGATTTGCGATGATAACGAACAAGCGTTGCTAAAAGTAATTGTTGTTCTTCATTAAACCCCGGCAAATTACTATTCTTTAAAATATAACTCGAATGTTTATGAATCGAAGTAAAGTTGATTTTTAACCCAACTTCATGCAATTGCGCAGCCCAATACAATATAGATTCTAAATTAGGTGGAATAACGATTTGTGTTTGTTGTTGCCATTGAGAAAATAAAAATTTTGCAGTTTTAACCACTTGTTTTGCATGGCGTTGATCAACGTTGTAATGATCGGAAAGTAATTGAGCTGTATTTTGTCTAATATCTCGGAAATTAGGACCATCAATGAGTTCATAAAGCACGCCTTCACGTAATGCACACGGACTAAAGCGTAAAGCCTCTAAGCCTAGGGCATAAAAAATACCACAAAATATTGCCAGCCCACTAACAAATATGCTTTTTCTTTCATTAGAAAGTGAAGGGTAGTTAATATCTTGGCAAGATTTAAATTCCAAAATATAACGAATTAAATCATCTAGCCTTTTAGGCGTAATAATTCCATCACAGACACCAATGTCTAATAAAATACGATAAATAGCTTTAATCGTTCCCGATGATCCAAATGCTACAGTGATTTTCTGCTTTTTAATAATATGAATCATACTTTCAATTTGTTGTTCGGCGGCAAGCCTTGCTCGTTGAAATGAATCAAAATCGATTTTTTGATCATGAAAGAATTGCTTAGCGTAAGTTACACACCCCATGGGACGGCTAGCTACAAGCAATGGTTTTAAATCATTTCCTTTTCCTATTGCAATTTCAGTCGATCCACCACCGATATCTACTACAAATTTGGTATCAGTTGACGATGTTGATTCTGTCGTCATGGCACCTAAATAAATAAGGCGAGCCTCTTCTTGACCTGAAATAATTTCAATAGGAAAAGGAAATACTTTGGCTGCAGCCATCAAAAATTGATGCTTATTTTTGGCAACACGCAAAGTATGCGTCGCTATAACACGAACATGTTCAGCTGGAAATCCTTTTAATCGTTCAGCAAATAATTCAAGGCACTGCACTCCTCGTATAATGCTTGATTCATTGAGCTGATTATTAGCATTAAGCCCCGTTGCAAGATGAATGTTTTTTTTATTTTTATAAATAATTTGCATCGCGCCATCAATGATACGGACTATAACCATATAAAAGCTGTTTGAACCAAGATCAACTACGGCATATTCATTGAATTTGTTCACTTTAAAATCCTCAATTCATTATTCAAATGATTCTAACCGTTTCAAATAATCATAAATGGCATATTGGGCTCTGGTTTTTTTCTTATTGCCTCTTTGCACATAATTGTTGGTGGCATCTTTATCAATAATGCGAGCTTTTACGTTATCATTGCACTGTATATCAAAAATATTATGAATAGTTGATTTTATTATTGGATCGAAAATTTTTACACCCACTTCAATACGGTTATCGAGATTACGAGGCATCCAGTCTGCGGAAGAAATATATGTATCTTTTCTTCCATCATTTTCAAAAATATAGACACGAGCATGCTCCAAAAACTGATCAACAATACTGGTGACCGTGATATTTTCACTTAAGTTAGGTATTTGCGGTACCAATACGCAGGTTCCTCTTACTACCATTCTAATTTTTACTCCAGCACATGATGCGCGATATAGTTGATCTATCATATCTTGATCTGTTATTGCATTTAACTTTAAATAAATGCCCGCGGGTTTCCCCACTTTTGCATTATTTATTTCCCGCTCGATAAACTCATAAAATCGTAATCGTGTATTTTGCGGTGAAACAAGCAAATGGTTGAATGATACAGGTTTGAACGGGTTTTCAATAAAATTAAATACTTTTCTAACTTCATCGGTAATGGCTGGATCTGCGGTTAATAGTGAAAAATCGGTATAAATGGCCGCCGTTCTTTCATTAAAATTACCAGAACCAATATGAGCATAACGAACAATTCCATCATCTTCTTTACGATCAATTAAAAATAACTTGGCATGGATCTTAAGTTTTGGTTGTGAATAGATGACTTTAATTCCGCTACTAATTAGCCGTTTTGCCCATTTTATATTTGCTTCTTCATCAAATCTTGCCTGTAACTCAACCACTACAGTAACTTTTTTACCATTATTAGCAGCATTAATCGCAGTATGAATAAAACGTGAGTCTTTAGCTACTCGATATATGTTCATACGAATATGCGTAACAGAAGGATCAAATGAGGCTTGGCGCATAATTTCAAGAACATGCCCAAAAGAATAGTAAGGATAATAAAGTAAAACATCGCGATCTTTTATTGTATCAAAAGCATTACGAAATTGTTTAAATCGATTGTAACTTAGACTTGAAATTTTTTTATTTAATAGCTTCTTCTGCCCAAAATCAGGAAACTTGACCAGATCTTTAAAATTAGGATAGCGACCGCCAGGCATCGCCTCTTGTTCAGTTAATCGTAACTTATTAATTAACAATTCAAATAATGCTTTTGGCATATCTTTTTGATAAGTAAAGCGTACAGGCTGTGCCGTTAAACGTTGTTTTAAACCTTGAGACATAAGCTCAAGTAAACTATCTAATTCGGTGTTTAATTCGTATTCTGCATCCCTATTGATATTAATTGAATAAGCATTTAATTCTTTGGCATCAAAAAATATTTTAAAAATATCCGTTAAGCAATATCGAAGTATGTTGTCTAAAAAGATAATGGATTTATTTTTAGTGGACACTTCAGATGGCAATAATACAAAACGAGAAACTTTATCTGTTGGTAGTTCCAGTAATGCATAACTGATATTATCTTCACAAATAATTTCTACAGCCAAATAAGCATGATCATCTTTTAAAAATTGAATAAGCTCTGTATGGCTATCGAGCAAAATAGGGGTTATGTACTGCCTAAGATTTTGTTTATAATAATTCTTTATCCAATTTTCTTGATAGGCGGAAAGTTGTCGTTCATTAATCAAAAAGATTTGATTTCTAGCCATTTCTAATAATAATTCATTGTAGAGCTGATCAAATTGTAATTCCAATTGGATAACTTTTTGATTTACTTGGCGCAATAAATTCTTAGCATTAGGCAAAGAATGTGCTTGTTCTTGTTCAATAAGCACATATTTTTTTAGGTTAGCAAACTGTACTTTATAAAATTCATCAAGGTTACT
>NZ_LZGZ01000030.1:0-4291 GCF_001690515.1 Gilliamella sp. Fer4-1
TAGTGTTTTTAACGGAGCAACAATAGGGCATTTGTTTATATGAATTAACTTTAAAGGAATTCGTGATTCATTAAGTTCAAGATCTTCTGTTTTTGTATAAAGTTTTTCTTTAATTTTTTCTGCTGGTAAATCAATAATTGAGTTAATATCTCCAGTTAAATCACAAACAATAACGGCATTATTTTGTAACGGATGCCAAGCAATAGGGCAAACTAATGATAGATTGCCTCGATGGCTACCTAGCATGCCCGATATATGAACAATAGGATTCATATTAATTACATCAATAAGCTCAGCAACTTTATTTTTGTTGCGTAATGTAAAAAAGTAATTGAAAAGTTTAGGTTGTTTTGTTTTTATTAATTTTGCCATGGCAATTGTTGCATACACATCAGACATTGCATCATGTGCATGCTCATGTTCAATATGATTCGCTTTTGTTAAATGCTCCAAACGAAAGCTAGGTAATCCCGCATCATTAATCGGCCAGTTGATACCTTCAGGTCTTAGTGAATAACACGCTCGAACAACATCAAGAAGATCCCATCTTGAATTACCATTTTGCCAACTATAAGAATAGGGATCGTAAAAATTGCGATATAAAATATTACGCGTTACTTCATCGTCAAAACGAATATTGTTATAGCCTAAAATACAGGTATTGGGGTGGCAAAAAGCGTGATGAATTAGTCGGGTAAATTCTGCTTCACAAATACCTTCTTGATTGGCTTTTTGAGGTGTAATTCCAGTGATGAGTACAGCTTCTGGACTAGGTAGATAATCTTGTGTTTGACGGCAATATATCACTAGTGGGTCTTCAATAATATTAAAATCCGCATCAGTACGAACTCCAGCAAATTGAGCAGGGCGGTCTAATGCTGGATGAATTCCAAATGTTTCATAATCATGAAAGTAAAAAGTTGGCTGTTCTAAGTTGTTTTTCATGGTGAGTTTTTGCTTAGTATCGTTTTTTATTTAAATTTAATTAAATTGATATTTGTTCATTTTTGTTTTAGTTATTTACGTGTCTTGATTTGTTCACATTGCAAATGCGCACCGATTGAGTACATAACTATTTTTTATATGTGTACAGAATGTAAAAAATGGCGTTAAGTGATAGCAAATCAATATTAAATAAACCTTATACAGGGTTGTTTGAGCTAACCGATGGTTTAGGCGTAAGAATATCACAAAAAGGGACAATTGCATTTCAATTTTGCTACTGATTATAACTATCTTCTAAAACAGTACAGTAAAAAGGTAGAAAATTCTCGATGATAAAAGTAAAAGGGGATGTAAGTATGAAAAAATGACTGAACATCAAATTTTATCTATTTTAAAAGAAACCAAGGCAAGCGTTCTTGTTAAAGAACTGTGCCGTAAATATAGCATGGGGTAATTTATCTTTTTGTATATGGTGAGAAAAATGTGGCGGAATGGAAACTTTAGACATCAGGTTAATCTTAAACAGATGTTTACCGAACTTAGCTTAAAATCATAACGTCAGTTGGAAATTATGAAAAAACTTTAAAGGCCACAAAGTCACGTAAAATTTGATTAAAACAACTTCAGAAAAATTATTTTATTGCTATTGCTACGAACGGTGTAATTGTTGGCTTAAGCCATTGTGCTTACTATGATCAACCTAAGTTGCAGGATCATTCTATGATTATTTCGGTACTAAGCGCCATTAATTACTAACAGGTATTTATACTGAGACTTTACTAGCATGTCAGACATTACGCTTGGCTTAAATGTGAAATAAAATCAAATAGACATTAAGAACACCAAGCTTAATTCATGACATTCAGGGCAAGGCTATAATGCATCTGAAAAGAACCGTAAATAAGCATAATAAAAAAACTGTCAGAAAAGTTATTGATTTTATTGAGTTTTTAATCCTAGAACCTAGATTAAAACATGAATTACAATTTTAGACTCGGTGAAGCGAAGAAAGTAGAAAGGTGATTTATACTAGCTACTTCGCACCACAACGGTTTGGCGATTGTGATGCATTATAATCATCTTTCTTATATACTAGTTTAGTCTTTGGGAGCACTTTCGATAATATCAGCCAATTTTTCAAGTGTCAGTCTTAATAATTTTGGCATAGACTCCAATTCAATTGAGTCCATTAAATTTTTAACGTAAAGACCCAGCTCAGTATCACCTTCAACAATTAAACGTCGTTGAAAGAATAGGGTATCAGGATCTTGACGTCTGGTTGCTATCATAATCAAATCATTAGCATTACCAATAAAACTTACATCAGCAATCTCTTCTCTACTTACGACAAGTTTATTGTCAATAAGGCTTACAAACCAAATAAGGCCAAGATCGGTAACTTGAATTTTAAGCCATCGATTTTCTAAAAAGTCGAGATCACCATCTTCAAGGGAATGTTCAAATTGTAACTGTAATAATTGCTCTATGGCCTGCTTTTTTATATTAAAAGGAATGTGTCGTAAAGTAAGCCCCAAAATATGGGGCGCTTTATTAACAAACTGTGAATGAATCTTGCTTAAAATTTCACTTCTTGATCCAATCATTTAGGCATCTCCAGAAATCATTTTTTCATAGATATCTAAATCAGTACTTAAATGTTCATAAACTTCTTCACTAACTTCATTACGAACTTTCATTTGTAGTAAAGCTGTACGTTCAGCACCAATTGCTACTAGACGCATACGCCTTTCTAGATTTTCTGCTTCAAGTGCTTTTTGTTCTAAGTCTTTAAGACCTGTTCGCCGTCTTAACGAACCAATAACACGAGAGCCAATTTCATGAATAATTTCTTGATCTAAACCTGTTTCTGATGTTTCTTGTAATAAATTATTTTGCATTTTTTCAAGACTAGTAATGGCTTCTTCGGCCATATGTCCTTTAACTGTTAAAATTTCATTGTGTTGCTCAGAATTATCTAAAATGACACTACCTCGTAATAAGATAGGTAATATTATAACTGCTGTAATTAATGAAATTAAAATGATACCTGCTGCAATAAAAACAAGTTGATAACGGCCACTAATACTTATTGGTATTGCTAATACACCCGCTAGAGTAATAGCACCTCGAACACCAGCAAATGTTGAAATTAAAAGATCTCTTGTTGAATATGCCCTAAATGCAAGTGGTCGTTTAGTTCCAAAAGGCGTGGCAGGCATATGTTTCATTGCCCATAACCAAGCAAATCGAGTTCCCATTAACACTGCAAAGACAAATAAAACAATTAAACATAATTGCCACACTTCAATTGATTTATCTATTTGGTTTTCTGCAAAAGTATTATTTAAAATGCTTGGTAGCTGAATACCTAATAGAACAAACACAAATCCATTAAACACAAAAGTTAACATTGACCATGTGCTATCTGATTGTAAGCGTGCAGTTAACGGTGCATTTCGCATCATACCTGAATGGTTTACTGTCATACCTGCACTTACAGCAGCTAAAATACCTGAGCAGTGGAATTCTTCTGCAATGATATAAGCGGCAAATGGAAGTAAGAATAGTAATACAATTTGAATAGCTGGATCATTGTGAGTCAGCTGATTTATTTTACGTAAAATACGTGCATATAGCCAAGTAAATAAGACACCAATAGCTAAACCACCAATGGCGACGATAAAAAAGGTTACGCTAATTTGTAATAAGTCAAATTGTAATGTGCCAGCTGCAATTGCTATAGCAAAATTTAAAGAAACTAAGCCTGAAGCATCATTCATTAATGCTTCGCCCTCAATAATTTCCATTTTTTCTTTTTCTATTCGTCCTTTACCCACAATTCCACTTAATGCTACAGCATCGGTTGGAGATAACACAGCAGCTAAGGCTAAGCATGCAGCTAACTGAACATTTGGTAGTATCCAATAAAGAATGTAACCCAATGCAATAATCGAAATGACAACTAAAACTAAAGCTAATCCGATGATTTCTCTACCATTGTAGATAAAATCTTTAACTGACGTTTTGCGTCCGTCAGCAAAAAGTAAAGGGGGAATAAATAAAACGAGAAATAATTTTGGATCAAATTCTACATAAACATTAAATGCTGCCAATATACAACCTAGTAATATTTGCATTAAAGGTAATGGAATTTGAATTGGCAACATTTTAACAACGGACACCAGAAAGTGATACAATTAGCACCAAGAGTAAAATTATTGAAAAAAGTTCCATAGTTTTCCTTTTATTTATCCTATAATCCTGTTGTTTATATTGATTATACAGGATCTTTAGTTAAATTTCAGGTGAAAATTTCGCAGAATCATCTAAATTTTGGTCAGATACA
>NZ_LZGZ01000031.1:0-523 GCF_001690515.1 Gilliamella sp. Fer4-1
TTTCTTTTATAGATTCATTGATAATTACTTTATTTTCAACGATTTCATCATTTTTTGTTGTTTTTGGAGTGAGTAAAATCACCTCATCCTCTTCTATATCATTTGTAGGAAAGTTTTGATCTTGTTGCGTGCTTTGTGAAAATTTTTCTTTTTTATCTGAACTAAAAAGTGAAGATCGCTCCTTTTTATTAATCCAAAATCCATGGATGAACAATGCAATAATGACTAAGGATGCAACAACAACTAGAACAATACGTAAATTATCCATAATAACCATCTCTGTATTAAATTAAATATAGACTTAAATTATTCAATCATATTTTGAAAAAAATGATTATGGAGTATAGCAATGTAAATATTAATTTCTTTAACAATCTAGATTAATCTTCATTAAAGCAACCCCACCTAGTTTTTAGTATAACATTTTCTTTGAAATACGTTATAGCACTAAAAATTAATTAATATATATTACTTGATTTCTGACAATATTCATAATTATCAATATATATTTTTAATATCATAA
>NZ_LZGZ01000032.1:0-3132 GCF_001690515.1 Gilliamella sp. Fer4-1
CTTTGATATAGCTGAAATAGACTAATAAATTTTTTATCAATAATTGAGATTAAATATGACATTACTTTCAGTTGTTTTGCCTATGTATAATTCCGAAGAGTATGCTAGTTCCTGTATAAATAGCATACTTTCCCAATCTTTTTCTGACTATGAATTAATTATAGTTGATGATGGAAGTTCTGATTCTACGAGAGCTATATGTGAGCAGTTCAAGTTTGATCCAAGAGTAAAGTATTTTTATCAAATAAATGGTGGATCTCATAAAGCAAGAAATCTGGGTATTAATAAAGCAACTGGTAAATTACTTACATTTATTGATTCTGATGATATTATACCAAGTAATTATTTTGAAGAAATGGTTAAAGTGTATACAGATGATGTGGATTGCGTGTTTTGTGATATTTACCATCAACAAAATGAAGGATTAGTTAAGAGTTTTTTTTTCCAACAAGAAAGCCAATTATTAAACACAAGAAAAAAAATTAGCCATTTGTTAAGTATTGATTCTTTTCCTGCTCCTTATGCCAAATTGTATAGTTTAAATAAAATTAAAGCACTTCATCTTAAATTTATTGAGTCAGATAATTATTTTGGCTTTGCTGAAGACTTTTATTTTAATTCACTATATTTAATTAATTCTCAAAAATTAGTTTATACTCAAAAAACATATTATATATATAATAAGACTAACCTAAATTCGCAATGTAATAATCCAGATCCAGAAATACAGAAGAGAAATAATATTGATAGAGCAATAGTAATTTATTCAATATTGCAATATATGTTTCAAAATAAAATTAATATAAACAAGTATAACGCTATTTTTTTTATGATAAGAAGACATCTACAATGGGGAGGGGAAATTACTAAAGAAAACTTGTTGAATTTATTACAACATTCCGATTTACCAAAGTATTACACGAACAAAATATACTGTTTTTCTTTAAGTATTTTCTTGTTTAGTTATTTTAAAAAATAATGAGGTTTCCTAATTATTATGATCCCTAAAATAATTCATTATTGTTGGTTTGGCGATAACCCTAAACCAAAGAAAATTTTGGATAATATACAAAATTGGAAAATAAAACTTCCCAATTATAAATTTGTAGAATGGAATGACAATCATCTTCATTTAGCAAACAATAACCAGTACGTCAAAGAAGCATATCAAATGAGAAAGTTTGCATTTGTATCTGACTATTTTAGAATATATGCTTTATGGACAGAAGGGGGAATATATTTAGATACAGATATTATTTTATCTCAATCTTTTGATTCTTTTGACTCTTTCTTAGATTTGGATTTTTTTTCTTGTTATGAAAATTGGAAAGAAATAATTCATCCTATTTCAACCGCAACATTAGGGGCATCTAAAGGAAATGAGTTTATTAAAGAGATTTTAGATACCTATAAACATGATAGGTTTATTAGAAACGGTGAGCCAGATGTTACAACCAATGTTGAGCGAATAACAACTATTTTAAAAAATAAAAACTTAGTTTCCGAACCTTTTAATAAATTTGACTCTTTGAACATTTCACCTAAAGAAATTATTTTTCCATCTTACTACTTTTGTGAAGAAATAGAAGGATATTTAAATTATTGTGTTCATCAGTTTAATGCGTCTTGGAAAGATGATGATGTTAAAAATACAAATATTCAAACTAAGGTGAAACGACCATTTAAAGTAAAATTTAGAGTTAACAATAAGGTAACATTTGTTAAATTGAATCAGGAAATAATACCAAATAAAATATTATTTTCATTTTCAATTAAGAAAAAAAAATATGCATTCATTATTGTTTAAATAGGAAAATTAATTTTGCAACCTAAATTAACTATCATAGTGCCTGTCTATAATACAGAAAAATATTTGAAAAAATGTTTGGATAGCCTTGTTAACCAAACTTTAAGAGATATTGAAATTCTTTGTATTAATGATGGTTCAAAAGATAATTCGCATATCATTTTGAATGAATATGCTGATAAAGATCCTCGCATAAAGATTTTTAATAAAGCTAATGGTGGATTATCATCAGCAAGAAATATGGGCATTGATAATGCTAAAGGACAGTTTGTCACTTTTTTAGATTCTGATGACTATGTTGAAAATAATGCATATGAGTTGGCCTTATCTCGATTTGCTAATGATGGAGTCGATCTTGTGCATTTTTCAACCAACCTGGTGATGGAAGATAGTGATTGTGAACGTTATAATGAAGATTATTTTCAGCATAAATTTTGTGGCATAGTTAAATTGACAAGTTATGTTACCCAATTTTTAGATGTTTGTGCATGGAATAAAATATATAAACTTTCAATTATCAAATCTTATCATATAAGATTTCCAGTAGGTAAATTATATGAAGATAACCCTTTTTTCTGGTCATATGCACTAGTGTCTGATTTCGCTTATTTTATGCCTGAAAAGCTCCATAATTATTTAAGCCGCAAAAATTCAATTATGAACTTAACTTTGAAACTTTCTAAATCTAAAGTTAATGAATTAAATCATGAATTAGATCGGTTATTGTGTTTTGAAGAATTGTTAACTTTTATTTTTAAATGGAATTTATTTTATAAAGTAGCGTTAACATTGGAAAAGCATTTTGAAAGAGTTTTTTGGGATGAAATAGCTCATTCATCGCATAAAAATATTGGAAAAGTACTTGAGAAAACTACAAATATTATAAATAAATTCTCTTTTACATCTTTATTTCCACGAAATCGCTTTTTTAAAGCGCTATCTAGAAAAAAATATTATAAGATTAAATATATTGAATATATCACAAAGAAGCAGAGTCTATTCGGTTTATATCATTCGTCAAGTTATACCACTTTATGCTTATTAGGTATAAAAATTAGAAAAAAGAAATCTAAAAATAAAATAGAAGAGGTTTCTTCAAAAGAAATAAATGATGAGCTTAATAATTTATATAGTGAATTATCAAAACTACATCAAATGGTTGTTTCAAGTTTTTCAAAACAGAAGAAAGAAACGTTTTTATCTAATAAAAATAAATTAACCTTTTTTAATCAAATGAATTTAAATGAATTTAAATATTATTTTGAAAATTTATCTATTGCGGTTAATTTAACAGACAATTTTGATAAATCTAATGCTGTATTTTC
>NZ_LZGZ01000033.1:0-2083 GCF_001690515.1 Gilliamella sp. Fer4-1
TATTATAATAATTAAAAACATTTTTTTGTAGATTAGTTTTGAGCAAATTAACCCAATTAATAACTTGGTTATCTCCCTCATACGCAGGAAAACAATTAGTACCAGTAACTATATTATTATAATATCGATCAATCTCAGAAATTAGCATTTCGAAACTAAAGCAATCAATCAAAGTATGGTGCATCAAAATTAATAAATATTTTTGTTCTTTAGTCTGTATTCTTAGATTCAACATGATAAATCGACTTAAGAAAGAATTACCATCAAATCTAAACTCACCTTGAACATTATCACAATACAAACTGATAACCTCATTTGCACTACTTTCATCACAAAAATCACCCAGCTCGACAGTTTCTAGGTTAGGTGAGAGATCAGATTGATATAGAGTAACTTTCTGATTCTTAATTGCTTTTAATCTAAGGACTGGGTAATCATCTGCTATTCGTTTTATTGTCTGAGCCAAAATAGTTTCATTTATTTCTAAATTCCGATCATGCCATAATTTATATACTGTGTACCGCTCTCCTACCTGTTGAGTATTTAATAAATATGAAACAGTAGGTAACATAATACTATCTGAGATCATTTTCTCATTTTCAATATGTTGAACATCATTTTCTTTTGTACAGCTAATTTTATCGGCGAGTTCTTTTAGATTCGATGTATTATATAAATCACTCACAGTAATTTTTATATTCAACTTTCCTAGTTCTGATATACATTTTAGTGATAAAATAGATGTACCACCTAGAGTGAAAAACGAATCTAAAAGGCTTACCTGATCAACTTTTAAAATATCCTTCCATACATTAGCGATCACATTCTGTAATTTATTTTCTGGTTGAACAATATTCCTTCTTGTTTCAAATTTAACTTTTGGTAAATTACTTTTGTCAATTTTACCTGATGGAAGTTTGGGGATTTTATTAATAATATTGATACTTCTAGGGACTGAATATGAAGGTAATTTGTCTTTCAATTTCAGTTTAATGTCATCTTGCGTAATATTACCACTATAGGCTTCTTTAACTACAACAAAACTAACAATTTTATTTTCACCATCATCTTTAATAACAAAAGTAGCACTATCTTGAATACCTTCCATTTTTAAGAGTTCATGCTGGATCTCATCTAGCTCAATCCTAAAACCATCAATTTTTACTAAATTATCATTCCTTCCTAATAGAATGAGTTTTCCATCATTATTGATTCTGACCAAATCTCCTGTTTTGTAAACTAGTTTTTCAATAGCAGGGATAGTATGATGAAAAACAATATTTTTTTCTGATAAATATCCCGTTGACAGACAATCTCCAGATACAGCTAATTCCCCTACAACACCGCGGGGTACTATTTGATTGTTTTTATCTAAAATATACAATTGAACATTGCTAATGGCATTGCCAATTGGTATATAAATGTTCTCAAAATCTATCTCACTCACGTTATGTACTGCGGCATTTGAGCTACATTCGCTTGAACCATAAAAATTATATAATTTTGTATGGTTATAAATAGCCATAAAATCCTTTGCTACTTGTGTATTCAGTATTTCTGCACTAGAAGTAACCAATTTTAAAGATGGTAATAAATTGGGTTTATTTATTTCCTTACCTACATGTATTAACCCCTTTAGAACTGCGGGCGAACTTAGTAATCGAGTAACTTTATATTTATCAAGTAAGTTAAATAAGAGGTAAGGATCTCTGACATCATTATCTTGACAAATAACCGTTGGTATTGCTTTTAAAAGCCCTCCCAATACTTCCCAAGCACTTGCAACTAAAGATGTAGATTTTTGAACAATACATACGTCATCATTTGAAAATGGAAATTCCGTCCACATCCAGAATAATCGATTTATCACAGATCGATTTAATATCTTAACTGCTTTAGGCACTCCTGTAGAGCCTGATGTGTAAACTAATTGAAATATATTTTTTAAATCCAATTGATTTATTGAACTCATTTTATAAAAATAAATATTAGATTCTATAATAATTGATCCTGCTTTAGGATCAATTTGATTAAGTCTTCCTGCCCGCGAACTAATAAATAAACATGGTTTTAGTGATAATAA
>NZ_LZGZ01000034.1:0-3016 GCF_001690515.1 Gilliamella sp. Fer4-1
TCCCCTAAAATAGTACAGCAAAAAAGTAGAAAATTCTCTATGATAAAAGTAAAGAGGATTTAATGATGAAAAAAATGACTGAATATCAAATCGTCGCTATTTTAAAAGAAGCAGAGGCAGGTGTACCCGTTAAAGAGTTGTGCCGTAAATATGGCATGGGTAATTCAACTTTCTATAAATGGCGAGAAAAATACAGCGGAATGGAAATTTCAGACATCAAACGTCTAAAAGAACTCGAAGCGGAAAACCGCAAGCTTGAGCAGATGTTTGCCGAACTGAGCTTAAAATCCCAGCTTCAGGAAGAAATCATAAAAAAGCTTTAGTGCCCACCAAGGCACGTAAAACGTGAGCACAGCAACTACAAAAAAAATCATTCGGTTACTATTGCTATGAGTTGTGCCATTGTTGGCTTAAGCCGTTGTGCTTACTATTATCAAGCTAAGTTACAGGATGATTCGGTGATTGTTTCGGTGTTGAATGCTATCACAGACCGGCATTTACGTTGGGGCTTTCCTAAGTGTTTTAATCGAATCAGAAAACTGGGATATCGTTGGAATCATAAACGTGTTTATCGGGTGTATTGTGAGTTAAAACTGAATCTTAAAACAAAACGAAAACAACGAATTCCACCTCGGGAGCCAGAAAAGTTATTGGCTCCCAATAAACAAGGTGAATGTTGGTCAATGGATTTTATGAGTGACAGTAGTCGTAATCAACGTCGCTTTAGGACATTCAATGTCATCGATGACTTTAATCGTGAGGCGTTAGGTATTGATATTGCAGTAAGCTTACCAGCAGGAAGGATTACCCGTTACTTAGATAAACTGGACGAATATCATGGATATCCATTAAAAATACGGGTCGATAATGGGCCAGAATTTACAGGAAAAACCTTTACCAACTGGGCTAAATTACATGGTATAACCATTGATTATATCCAGCCCGGTAGCCCTTATCAAAATGGCTATATTGAACGATTTAATCGTACCTATCGTACTGAAGTACTCGATTTATATCTATTTAATAATCTAGAACAAGCAAGAAAGGTAACCGAAGAATGGCTAACCATTTATAACACCGAAAGACTGCATGAGGAGTTAAATAACATGACATCGATTGAATACAAAACACTAAAACAGGGTGGCTTAATTTTCTACGTGAGTTGTGTACTAAGTTTGGGGGTATTTACACTATAATTCCAATAAAACAAAAATCTAATAAAACATTAACATCAAAACACTAAACAATAATCCAATATCAAATCTCAATCAAACAAAAACCAAAACAAACGGTATAGACTCCTGAATTATTTTTACAAAACGAAGTTGTAATTATCCTTTAACTTACGCTTTAAAGGCAATGCCAAATTTAGCCGAGAGCGAGAAAATGCGGACGGCAGTGCTTGGACAGAAAGCGTGATTGATGCCAAAAACAAACTCACCATCAAAACGGGCAACGACACTAACCTCATAGGCGGCTAATTAAAAGGCAACACAGTCAACATGGATGTGGGTAACAACTTAAACATCCAATCACTGCAAGATACGGATCACTACAATACCAATTATAAGCGGGTTCGCCGACATTGAGCTAATGGCTAGATGTCACCAGCACAATACCAAAATCAGTATTACCTTAATAACGCATTTATAGCGGCTAGTACAGTCTGATATTTTGGTGAGGATTAGTGATTATTAGGTTAAGTTGATATAAACGCTGATATAAAAGACAGGACAAGCGCCCTATCTTTTATTTATCTATTTATTCTAGTGCTTTACCTTTTGTTTCAGGTATTAAAAAGACAAATGCAGCTGCTGATAATAAGTAAGCCGCTGAAAGTAATGCAAGTGCATAGCTAGTTGAGTATATTTCGGCTAAATAAGCGATAAGCACTTGGGATATTCCCGCGATACCTCGCCCAACATTGAAGATAATATTTTCGGCGCTTGAGCGTGCATCAGTTGGATAATGTTCAGCAAGCAATGCACCGTATCCGCCCATCATGCCATTGACAAAAAAGCCAATGACTGAGCCAAATATGATTAATATCAACATATCCGTTTGATGGAAATAGAACCAAATCGAAACAGCTGAAATGAATAAAAATAGGATATAAGAAGGGCGACGACCAAATTTATCACATAACCAGCCAAAAATTAAGATCCCTAATGACATGCCAATGGTGGTTGAAATGGTCCAAAACATGGTGTTTTTAAACGGTAATTTGAGTTCTGTTGCAATCATATTTGGCATCCAAACCATCAGCCCATAAAAGCCGAAGTTTTGTACAGCACAAGCAATGGTTAATCCTAGTGTTGTTGCTGTGGTTCGTGGAGTTTTAAATAATTTACCTATAGCAATTTGGTTTTTGTTTTGGTTTTTTAGATTTTGCCATATTTCTGGCTCTTTTAATCCATTACGTGTCCATGCAACAAATAGAGCAGGTAGTACCCCTATGGCAAACGCCCAGCGCCAACCATAAACTTCACCAATAAAGTTTACCGTTAGTGCAGCCAAAATGATACCGACTTGAAAGCCTAATGCCACAATTGATGTGGCTCTTGAACGTTTATGTTTAGGCCAGCTTTCAGAAACTAAGGTCATACCAATGCCGAATTCGCCACCAAGTCCAAGTCCACTTAAAAAACGGAATATCAAAAAACATTCATAGTTAGGTGAAATTGCACATAACCCAGTAAAGAGGGAGAATATCAAAATTGTCCATGAAAAGACTTTTACTCGTCCATATTTATCTGCAAGCACCCCAAATAAAATACCACCCAATACTGCGCCAAGTAAGGTTACTGATGTTAAAGTTCCTAAATCTGTTTTTGTTAGGTTAAAACTGACTGAAATTAGGTTAAAGCAGACGGCTAAAATCATCATATCCATGCCATCCAGTGCATAACCTACTGTGGATGCAAAAAGTGTTTTCTTTTGATATGGGGTTGTGTGTTCACTTTCAGCTTGCGTGGCGAAGTCTACGTCAGGTTTCATGTTTACCTCTAGTTATTAA
>NZ_LZGZ01000035.1:0-2195 GCF_001690515.1 Gilliamella sp. Fer4-1
AAAGAAGACTATTTTCAAATGCCCGCTCCCAAAAGTACCGGACGGGAGCTGTTTAACTTACCGTGGCTACATAAAAAATTAGCAGGAACACATTTAAAAGCACAAGATATTCAAGCAACACTGGTTGAATTTACCGCTTTATCCATTGCCAATGAAATTAATAAATTAAAGATACAAAGCACGTTACCTTGTGAACTTTTAGTTTGCGGTGGGGGAGCGAAAAACCCGCTTATCATGCAAAGATTATCGGTATTATTACCTTTATGGTCAGTATTAACCACAGACACAAAAGGCATAAACGGTGATGATATGGAAGCAATCGCTTTTGCTTGGCTTGCTTATTGTAAAATCAATAATCTTCCCTCCAATATTCCTGAAGTAACTGGCGCAAACCAAGCGGTTTGTTTGGGGGTTATTTATCAATAAACTAAAAAATAGATGAAAGTTAATTAAATCAATCCAAATTTTTGTAATGCTTTTGCTATCCCATCATTATTGTTAGTATCTGTTATATATTCAGCTTTATCTTTTAACGTATCAACAGCATTCCCCATAGCAATAGGGTGATCAACAGTTAAGAACATTTCAAAATCATTCATACCATCACCAAATGCATAAGTTGGTACATCAGAAAATCCCTTAGTTTGAAGCAACTGAGTAATACCATAACCTTTAGATCCTCCATGATTAAAAACATCAACACAGTAAGGCGTATTACGAATAAAAGTTAGCTCAGGAAAAACATCACGATAATGCAATTCACCTTCCTCACACAATAATAACAACATCTGGATAGGTTCTTTTAAATAAATCTGATCATCAACGGGAGGGACGGGTTGCTTAAGGTAATGATAAAACTTCTCAGCCGGTTGACTATGGGCTGATACACGCATCAATTCATCATTATAAAAAGATAAAGGAATATTCATTTTTTGTTTAGAATATTGATATATTCTAGCTATCACCTCTTTATCAATATCATTTGTAAAAACTTTTTCACCTTTATATAAAACAACCTGCCCATTCATACCAACAATGGAATCAATCTGAGTCCTTTTCATTAAATTAATAACTTCACAAGGTGTTCGGCCTGTTGCTATCATTGGGGTAATATTATTTTGTTTTAACTTTTTTATAGCTTCAATAGAACTAGGTAATATATCAATCTGACTATTAAATAGTGTGCCATCTAAATCAAAAAAAACGATAGCTTCAGGTTTTTCATTCATATTACAAATCCAAAATATGTTTAATAAAAGGAATAGTTAATTTTCGTTGTTGTGCAAGCGTTGCGACTTCAAACTTTTCTAACAAAGAAAACAATGTGCGCATATCACGGTTAACACGTTTTAATAAAAATAACCCAACTTCTGTTGATAATTCAAAACCACTTAATTGTGCTCTTAATTGTAAAGCTTTAAGCTTATCATCGTCACTAAGTTCTTTTAATTGATAAACTTGTCCCCAAGATAACCGAGAAACCAAATCAGGTAATATAAAAGAAATTTGTTTAGGAGGTGCACTTGCTGTTATCAGTAATTTACTCACATTTTTTTCAGTCAAACGATTAAATAAATCAAAAATAGCCTCTTCCCAATCCCTATGGCCTGCTATTGCATCAATATCATCTAAACAGACTAAATCATAATTATCTAACCCCTGTAAAATTTCAGGTACTAAATGATAATATTGCTTCAACGGGATATAACTAGCTAATTTGTTTTGGCTTGATGCGTGTAAAAGGTGCGTTCGACCCGCAGCGCTAACCGACCATATATAAAAGATATTAAACCCCTCTTTACCTAATAAGGATTGCAATGAATCAGACAATAATCGATTATCGCCTACATAAAAACTATCAAAAGTTTCATTATTGGGTAATGAAAAAGGCAAAGGCAACTGCGAAAGAGTAATAAAATAACCTCGTAATAAAAATACAATTATGTTAAGTATAAATTTGCTTTTACAAAAATCAATCACTTTTATAGAAAAGAAAAATATCCTGCCCCATAAATTATTTAATATGTACTTTAATTGCACAAAAACAGGTTAATCTACTTTTTAATAGAGAAACTAAGGCTAAATCAAACCCATCTAGTTATATAAATATAATTTGCTTATTATAAAATAGTTTAACCATCTTACCCACAAAAAAATGACTATACTAAATTTATTTTTTAATAATAAATTAGCTT
>NZ_LZGZ01000036.1:0-6030 GCF_001690515.1 Gilliamella sp. Fer4-1
TTATAAATGGTTAGCCATTCTTCGGTTACCTTTCTTGCTTGTTCTAGATTATTAAATAGATATAAATCGAGTACCTCAGTACGATAGTTACAATTTGTTAAAACGATGTGCTTTGTTTTTATTTTTTATAATAAAAAAAGTTGTGATTTTTCTCTAAAAATTTACATTAAAAATGTATTTTTTGGTGATTTTGATCACGATTTTAGATTGTTTAATTTGCTAGATAAAATATGTTTATGCATTATAAAAACGCGTATTCACAAACAATTTATTAATTGAGTGAGTTAGATCTTGATGAATTTAATTGTTAATTAAACAGAATAATTATAGGAATAACATATGAGTATCTATAATGTACAAATAATATCATGTCGATTTAATTTTTTAACTAAACTGATTTTATCCTTATCTGTTTTAACAAGTACAATTCCCGTTTATGCATCTAATGTTAATCAATTTATTGATGATTCATCATTAACGGGTAATGTCTTTTTTTGGAATCGAGATCGAGAACGTAAAGATATTGATGAGCATAAGTATGAGAAAAATTTAAGACACACCTCATTTAACGCTAATTTAGATTTTAGATCAGGTTATATCGCAGATAAGTTTGCTATTGAACTTGGCGGTTATGGCGCATGGGAAGTGAGTAATGGTGGAAATGGGCATCCCAATGAAATAGGATTTAGTGGGGCTAATACTCGTTGGGACGAGAATTGGAAAAAAGATGTTAGTGGGCTGAGCTTTTATAAAGCACAGGCAAATTTTAAAATCGATGAGTTATTCTGGATAAAAACGGGCTACATTCAACCTTCTGGGCAAACTTTGCTTGCTCCTCATTGGAGCTTATTACCAGGTACTTATCGTGGGTTTGAACTTGGCTCAACAATTGATTTTGATACTTCTGGCGTGTTATCCATGTCGTATATGTGGGCTGATAAATATAAAGCACCATGGTATAAAAAGCTTTATGAGTTTCGTCAGTGGGGAGCAGGTAAAAAAATTGACTTTTTGCATTCTGCGGGTTTGAAGTATGATTTTAAAAATGATTTAGTATTAGAAAGCGCATTTGGGCAGGCACAAAATTATATGAACCAATTTTTTGGCAAAGCTTCTTATAAAACAAATCTACTGGATAATCCTCTCACTCTTAGCTATCAATTTTATGGTGCCAAAGATCAATCACATAAAGGCAAAGATGTTTACGATGGTTTAGCGTGGTTACAAGCAGCCACATTGGGTTATCAAGTAGGGCCAGTTAATTTTCGACTTGAAGGTGTAACAGTTAAAGCTGAAGGCGAGCAAGGCTTTTTTTTACAACGTATGACACCTGATTATGCCTCATCAAATGGTCGTTTAGATATATGGTGGAATTCTCGTTCAGATTTTAATGCTAATGGCGAAAAGGCCGTATTTGCCGAAGTCACTTATGATTTAAGTGATGTATCTAATTATTTCGCAGGTTGGAAAACGGGTGCTTCTTATGCTTATGGTTGGGATGCAAAGCCAAATTCTACAGCAAAAAATCAAAAACAACGCTTAATTGAATCTGCTTATAATTTTGATTTAAGTTATAGCATACAAAATGGTTTAGCAAAAGATACTTCATTCCAACTACATTATACCAAATATAATAATCACTCAAATAGCATACCAAGCTGGGGAGGAGGATACGGCAATATCTTCCAAGATGAGCGTGATATCAAGTTTATTGTGACTATTCCATTCACTGTATTTAATGCTAAACAAAAATAGGTAAAATTTTATGAAAAAGATTAAAACAGCAATATTAGCCACTTCAATCGCCTCTTTGTTAAATGTTTGTGCCGTTCAAGCTGTTTCAGCTTCTCAACAAATTGTTGATGTGATGAGTTCACAACTCAATGTTCAATATGAGGTAATCGATAATCAAGCAGGGGCACATGGTATAAATTGCTCGGCTTTAGGTGCCGATTGGGCTGCTTGTAACAAAATGATGATTTCACTAAAGAATAATGGCCCAGAAATTAAAGATAAAGATTGGGCTATTTATTTTAATAATATTCGCATGATTTTAGCAATAAACAATGATCAGTTCAAAATTACTCATATTACAGGCGATCTTCATAAAATTGAACCAACAGAAAAATTCACATCGATTCCTGCTAATTCCACGATTAATATTCCCATTATTGGCGAATATTGGGTTGTGAGTGAAAGCGATGCAATGCCTCGTTGGTATGTGACATCAAGTAATGCTAAACCCAAAATAATTGCTAATACAAATACAGATTCCGATGACTTATCGGCATTTGTAGCTCCAATTACACAGCAGTGGAAAAGGACCGCCGACGATCACAATACAATAATGAATCCAGTTAACCGTTTTCAATATAACTCGGATATTAAAACATTATCGGCTGAATCGCTACGTGGGCAAATTTTACCAACACCAACTAAAATCACATTAAATAAACAAGATATATCTATTGGTCAGCAAGGCGTTAATTTAATTCTTGATGGTTTAAATCAAGACAGTTTAGCTATTTTAAAGGCAGAATTTAACGCACTAAATATTCCTGTAACGGAAAATGGATACAAGATAAAAGCAATCATTGATCCTAAACAATTCAAGCAAGGGCAATTAGAAGCGTATCAATTAGATATTAAAAATGATGAAACACTAATATCAGCTTATGACCAAAGAGGGATATTTTATGCTGTGCAATCTATTTTATCGTTGATTCCTGTAAACGATATCAAAACCATTCCATCACTTAATGCTTTTGATTCGCCACGTTTTGCCTATCGAGGCATTATGCTCGATATTGGTCGTAATTTTAAAACTAAAGAATCAATCATGCGCTTATTAGATCAAATGGCAAAATATAAAATGAATAAATTTCATTTTCATTTAAGTGATGATGAGGGGTGGCGTATTGAAATTCCTGGATTACCCGAGCTAACCGAAATCGGCAGTAAACGTTGTCATGATCTTAATGAACAGCAATGTTTATTGCCACAACTCGGTTCCGGTCCTGAAAACAATACCACCGGATCTGGTTTTTTAAGCCGTCAAGACTATATTGATATTGTTAAATATGCTAAAGCTCGTTTTATCGAGGTTATACCAGAAATTGACATGCCTGCTCATGCACGGGCTGCCATTGTGTCTATGGAGGCACGTTATAAACGTTTAATGGCAGAAGGAAAAGAAGCACAAGCCAATGAGTTTCGACTAGTTGATCCAACCGATACGTCAAATACCACCACAGTACAATTTTATAACCGTTTAAGCTATTTAAATCCTTGTCTTGATTCATCGAAACGTTTCGTAAATAAAATTATTGATGAGATCGCAAAAATGCATGTTGAGGCCGATCAACCGCTTAGAACTTGGCATTTTGGTGGCGATGAAGCAAAAAATATTCGCTTAGGCGCTGGGTATCAAGATATAAAAGCCAAAGATAAAACGGATGCTAAAGGCACAATAGATCAAAGTCAAGAAGATTACCCTTGGGCTAAATCACAAGCTTGCCAAACAATGGTAAATAATGGCATTGTTAACGATATTGAACACCTTCCTAGTTATTTTGCTCAAGAAGTTAGCTCAATAATAAAAAATCATGGTATAAACCATATGCAAGCTTGGCAAGATGGCATGAAGCACGCGACTAATGCAAAATCGTTTGCAGTAGATAAAGTTACGGTCAATTTTTGGGATACATTATATTGGGGTGGCTTTGACTCTGTGAACGAGTGGGCAAATAAAGGCTATCAAGTCATAATATCTAACCCTGATTATGTTTATTTAGATATGCCTTATGAAGTCAACCCAAAAGAAAGTGGTTATTATTGGGCTACGCGTTTTAATGATGAAAGAAAGATGTTTAGCTTTGCGCCAAATAATTTACCACAAAATGCAGAAACATCTGTTGATCGCGATGGTAACCCATTTACAGCTAAAGGTACAATGAATTGGTCTGGCGCTTATGGGCTATCTGCTCAGATTTGGACGGAAGATATTCGTACCGATAAAAAAATGGAATACATGACTTTTCCCCGTTTGTTAGCCGTAGCTGAACGAGCTTGGCATCAAGCTGATTGGGAAATTGACTACCAAAAAGATCGTGAATTTTCTCAAACAACCACGCATTATGTTAATCAACAAAAATTACTGAATGATTGGACTCGATTTGCCAATTTAGTTGGGCAACGTGAGTTGCAAAAACTTGATTTAGCCAATATCAATTATCGCTTGCCTATACCGGGTGCTAAAATTGAAAATAATAAATTAATAGCAAATATTGTTTTTCCTGGCTTAACTATTGAATATTCAACCAACCAAGGAAAACAATGGCATCGTTATAATGAGCCAGTTAATATTAAAAAGGGTGAAACCGTTTGTGTGCGAAGTGTATCGCCAAATCAAAAAAGAACCAGTCGTATAGAGAAAGTAAAATAAGTTATGCTAGTCAACTACTGTTATCCGTTGTTTGATGGATAACAGTAGGTATTTAAAAAGATATGGATGATGTTTAGTGCACGGTTTCTATAAACTCAGCATCATCAAAATCGTCATCGTTGCCATCTTCAAAATACGTGCCCCAGCCATCATAATTGACGCCAAACTGGGCGGTAAGGTTGATTATTTCAGCAATTTGCGCATTGATTAATTCAGCATTAAGCGGGCTTTCGGCAATAATATCAAAACCAATAACAACGTTGCCTGCATCATCTACATCTTCATCAGGATCGGTTGCCTCATAACCCAATTTATAGGCTTCTACTGCTACTTTTTCTAATTTATCAAAATCTTGCGATGAAACATGGTGTTCAATAATATAAAGCGCATGAGGATCGCTACCATCTTCTAATAGTTCTTCAATAATAGCGTTAGTATCTTGCTGAGCAAGAATAATTTGATCTTTCATAATATACCTTTTCGTGGTCATGCAATTTGTGTGGTATATTACACGTTTCAAAATAATTTTCGAGAAAAAAGTGATTGTTGATTTACATTCTCATACCACTGCATCAGATGGTGTTTTAACGCCAAGCCAACTTATCAAAAGAGCGGTGGATAATCAAATCGCTCTTTTGGCTATTACTGATCATGATACCGTTAAAGGTTTACCTGAAGCGCAAAAAGTGATAGCTAATGAAAATTTACCCGTTAAATTAGTGTCTGGCGTTGAAATATCAACAGCGTGGAAAAACAGCGAAATTCATATTGTAGGGCTGAATATTGATATTGAAAATCCACAGTTATTGGCATTGCTATCTTCACAAGAACAAGGACGCATTAATCGAGCGTTAGCCATAAGTGATAAACTAGCTAAAGTCAGTATAGAAAATGCTTATCAACAAGCACAACACTTTGCTAAAGGTGATATTGTTTCACGTGCCCATTTTGCAAGATTTTTAGTTGCTAACGGTTATGTTAAGGATATCAAAAGAGCATTTAAAAAGTATTTAGGCAAAGGAGGGTATGCTTATGTGCCAGCAACATGGTGTTGCATTGCTGATGCGGTTAATGCTATTCGAGCCGCAGGTGGACAAGCGGTACTTGCTCACCCAAGTCGTTACGATCTAACCTTAACTAAATTGAAGCTATTAGTCAGTGAGTTTAAAGTTTGTGGTGGTGTGGCAATTGAAGTTTCGCAAAGCCGGCAAACGCAAGATGATTTAACTCGATTAGCTAAATTAGCCAATGAATTTGACCTGTTGGCATCACAAGGTTCGGATTTTCATGGCGTTGATACCTATTTAGATTTAGGTAAAACAACACCATTGCCTGATAGCGTTACACCAATTTGGCATAATTGGCAACGCTAATAATAATGGGTTAAAAGGTTTGATATTTACGTTCCATCAAATACTTGATGGTATCATCTTCAACATTAAAATTATATTGATATAGAACAATTATGAGCCAAACTTTTTATATTCACCCTGATAACCCCCAAAAACGGCTATTAGAGCAAGTTGTTAATATATTAAATGATGGTGGTGTTATCGCTTTTCCAACCGATTCGGGTTATTCACTAG
>NZ_LZGZ01000037.1:0-42329 GCF_001690515.1 Gilliamella sp. Fer4-1
GTTCTTAAGTAAATAAGGTTGGTTAAGTGTTTGTGCACTTATCATGCCATAAAATCCACGTTTGTTTGTGAGCGCTTGTAAAATTTTATTAGCTTCATTTTTTTGTTTATTATTGAGTAATACTCGAGCTTGCCAGTATTGCCATTCTTCTTTTAATTGATCTTCTGGTGATAATTGCGCTAGCCAATAGGCAATATCAGAAAAGTTATAGGCATCTATGGCAAGGCGGATACGCTTTTCGACCAATGCCGTATCATGATATTTAGTAATATAGCTATCACGCCATTTTATTTGTTCATTAGTAGCGGAATCTTTAAAGTAGCTGTTGGCTAAACTCTTTTGTAATTCAGCTTGCTCTACTTCAGTTAACGCCTGCTGTTTAACTAATTTTGGCAATAACAATGCAGCTAAATTCATATCAGTTTTTACTAAGCGAGGGAATGATGCTAAGACTACTTTTTTAGTGAAGGTGCTAGCTTTAATATTTTTTGAAAAATCCTCTAATTTTTTGGGATTATCAAGTACAGCGAGCAAATTGATTTTAGTTGTTTTGTTGTTGTCATCAAGTAGGTTAGTTAGATGTTTGGCCAATTTTAAATTATTTGCTTCAATAGCAAGTTCAATGCGTAATAGTATTAAATTAGCTGTTCGTTTACCTGCTTGAGTCCAAGCGTTGATTAATGGATCACATGCAGAAGGAAGCTCTTTGCCAGTCTTCCAAAGTGATTCGATAGTACTGAAGGTAGTTTGGTTATTTCCTTGTTGTAGTAATGCATACTGATAGCGACAATTAGAGAGAATAGAATTATCTTTTGGAAAAGAAATGATTGAATTCCAGTCTTGACGAGAACTTAGTTCTGTTAGATAAGATTGTATTAGTGAGTCTGTTAATGGAAAGTCCTTATATTGGTTAACAAAGTCACTTACCATTTCAGGTGAAACCAATTTGATATTTTTTTGAAAAAACTGTACAGCAGCATAAGGATATAATGGATAATTTTTTATGCTAGAAAGCAATATTTGTTGGTCTTCAAAATTAAGCGATTGATAGGAATTAAGCCATTTTTGATAATGTTCTCGTTGCTCCTTTTGCGACCTGTCTGCGTAAACACTACCTGTGTAAATACTACATGTACAAAGTAGACATATTATCAAAAAATAACGTAATACTAATTTCATCCCTTAACTCCTATATTAATTTAGTTCGTTAGATTAGCATATTCTGTTACGATTCGTCGATAATCAACTAACGGCTTAATTCCTACTAAAATACTCAACTAAATACTTGACTAAATTAAATGGATATATACAATAAAGCGATAACGCATAGGGGAATGATTAATGAAATTGACATCAAAAGGACGATATGCGGTGACAGCAATGCTTGATGTTGCATTACATGCTGATTCAGGGCCTGTATCACTTGCAGAGATTTCAGAACGTCAAGAAATTTCACTTTCTTATCTTGAACAATTGTTTGCTCGTTTACGTAAAAATGGCTTAGTACAGAGTGTTAGAGGTCCTGGTGGCGGTTATATATTGAGTCGCTCTATGGATCAAATTGCGATTAGCTCAATTGTTAAAGCTGTTGATGAGACAGTGCATGCAACAAAATGTCATGGGCAAGATGGATGCCAAGGTGGTGTGAGATGTTTAACTCACACATTGTGGAATGAACTAAGTGAGCGAATTGAGGACTTTTTAACTAGCATTACGTTAAGTGAATTGGTTAATGATAAAGAAGTTAAAGCCGTTGCTAGCCGACAAAGTAATATACAACACGTTCAGATCAATTAATAAAAATAGAATATAGAATTTGTCATTGGGAGTGATTAATGAAACTACCTATTTATATGGATTATGCAGCGACAACCCCTGTTGATCCTAGAGTTGCTGAAAAAATGATGCAGTATTTAACCCCAAATGGGATTTTTGGTAACCCGGCATCTCGTTCTCATAAATTTGGTTGGCAAGCAGAAGAAGCAGTTGATATTGCTCGCAATCAAATTGCTGATCTTATTGGTGCTGATTCACGAGAAATTGTTTTTACATCTGGTGCAACTGAAGCCGATAATTTAGCGATCAAAGGCGCTGCTCATTTTAATCAAGCGAAAGGTAAGCACATTATTACTTGTAAAACTGAGCACAAAGCCGTGCTTGATACTTGTCGCCAGCTTGAGCGAGAAGGTTATGAAGTAACTTATTTAGCTCCTGAATCAGATGGTATTCTTGATTTAGATAAACTTGCAGAGGCAATGCGTAGTGATACAACTGTTGTATCTATTATGCATGTTAATAATGAAACAGGTGTTATTCAAGACATCGAGAAAATTGGTGAAATGTGCCGTGAACGAGGCATTGTCTTTCATGTTGATGCAACGCAATCTGTAGGTAAATTACCCATTGATGTGGCCAAGTTAAAAGTTGATTTAATGTCATTTTCTGGTCATAAGATTTATGGTCCAAAAGGAATTGGTGGACTTTATGTAAGACGTAAACCTCGTGTGCGAATTGAAGCGCAAATGCATGGCGGTGGTCATGAGCGGGGTATGCGCTCAGGCACGTTACCTGTGCACCAAATTGTCGGCATGGGTGAAGCGTACCATATAGCCAAAGAAGAAATGGCAGCTGAAATGCCTCGCCTTTTAGCGCTAAAAAATCGTTTATGGAATGGGTTAAAAGATATCGAAGAAGTTTACCTTAATGGTTCTTTGGAACACAGTGTACCAAATATTTTAAATGTGAGTTTCGCGTATGTTGAAGGTGAATCGCTTATGATGGCTTTAAAGGATTTAGCAGTTTCATCTGGTTCGGCATGTACATCTGCGAGCTTAGAGCCTTCTTATGTGCTACGTGCATTAGGGCTTAATGATGAGCTTGCACATAGCTCAATTCGTTTTTCATTGGGTCGATTTAGTACTGAAGAAGAAGTGGACTATGTGATTAAATTAATTAAAAATTCTATTGATAAATTAAGAGATTTATCGCCACTTTGGGAAATGTTTAAAGATGGTGTTGATTTAACAAAAATTAAATGGTCAGCCCATTAATATTAGGAGCAAATTATGGCATACAGTGAAAAAGTTGTTGATCATTATGAAAACCCTCGTAATGTAGGTTCTTTTGATCAAAATGATCCTAATGTCGGTAGTGGCATGGTTGGGGCGCCTGCGTGTGGCGATGTAATGCGTTTACAAATCAAAGTGAATGATAATGGCATTATTGAGGACGCTAAGTTTAAAACCTATGGTTGTGGTAGCGCAATTGCATCAAGCTCTTTAGTAACCGAATGGATTAAAGGTAAATCATTAGATGAGGCCGAAGCGATTAAAAATACGGATATTGCTGAAGAGTTGGCTTTACCGCCTGTTAAAATTCACTGCTCGATCTTAGCCGAAGATGCGATTAAAGCAGCAATCGATGACTATAAAACGAAAAAAGGACAACGTTAATGGCAATCACATTGACTAATAGCGCTGCTGATCGTGTTCAAGCTTTTTTAGCTAATCGTGGAAAAGGTATTGGATTACGATTAGGTGTTAAAACATCCGGTTGCTCAGGTATGGCCTATGTTTTAGAGTTTGCCGATGTGATTAATGATGATGATAGTGTTTTTGAAGATAAACATGTCAAAGTTATCGTGGATAAAAAGAGCTTAGTTTATATTGATGGTACTGAACTTGATTTTGTTAAAGAAGGATTAAATGAAGGTTTCAAGTTTAATAATCCTAATACAAAGCACGAATGCGGTTGTGGCGAAAGCTTTAATGTGTAGTTGGACTAGTTATGGTTAATTACTTCGAGCTATTCAATTTACCACCTCAATTACCGGTGGATGTAGCGCTGTTAACAACTCATTATCAGCAGTTACAACGGCAATATCATCCAGACAATTTTGCTGTTGCAACCGATAGTGATAAAGTGGCAATGGTGCAAAAATCAGCAGCGATTAATGATGGTTATCAAATCTTAAAAAATCCAATTAAAGCTGCGGAATATTATCTATCTTTGCAAGGTTTTGATGTTGCCACAGAAAAAAATATCATTCATGATGCCGATTTTTTAATGGAGCAATTTGCTTTACGTGAGAAGCTTGATAGTATTGAAAACCAAGCTAATTTTCAAGCATTAGATGACTTTCATAAAGAAATTATCGAACGTGAAAAAATGGTATATAACCAATTATTACAACTCATAGTAAAACAAGACATAGTAAAACAAGATTGGCAAAGTGCGCTTAATCAAATCTATAAGCTTCGTTATCTAGCTCGATTGATTGAACAAATCGAAAAGTTACAAGACAAACAATTTGATTTATAATTTACGATAAATGATGAATCAATAGAGATAGATTAAATGGTATTATTACAAATTAGTGAACCAGGACAAACACCAATGCCACATCAGCGTCGCATTGCAGTGGGTATCGATCTTGGTACAACTAATTCACTCGTAGCAACGGTTCGTAGTGGGCAAGCCGAGGTTTTACCCGATTTGCAAGGCGATTCATTGTTGCCATCGGTTGTACATTACGGTGTTGATCATGATGATAACCCTGTTATTACTATTGGTAAATATGCCAAATCCAATGCTATAAATGATCCCCAAAATACGGTTAGTTCTGTTAAACGATTAATGGGTAGAAGTTTAGCAGATATAGAACAATCCCATTTTCCTTATACCTTTTCGCAAACAGAAAGTGGTGTCCCGTTATTAAATCTGCCTAATGGTCAGGTCAATCCAGTACAAGTCTCTGCTGATATCTTGGTTGCACTCGCCGAACGAGCAAGAGAAAGTTTAAACGGTGAAATTGACGGTGCTGTGATAACTGTGCCAGCTTACTTTGATGATGCCCAGAGGCAAGCAACTAAAGATGCAGCAAAATTAGCTGGTTTACATGTGCTTCGCTTATTAAATGAACCAACTGCCGCGGCCATTGCTTATGGCTTAGATTCTAAAAAAGAAGGGGTCATTGCCGTTTATGATTTAGGTGGCGGAACTTTTGATATTTCGATTCTTCGCCTAAATAAAGGCGTTTTTGAAGTGCTAGCAACCAGTGGTGATTCTGCTCTTGGTGGTGATGATTTTGATAGGTTGCTTGCTGATTATATAAAAAAGGAATTTGGCTTAACTGATAATATAGATCCTATTATTAACCAAAATATTAGCAATAAAGCGACGGATATAAAAATATTACTGAGCAATGAAGATGTTGCTATGTTTACACTTAATAATCAATCATTAACTATTACTCGTCAGCATTTTCAACAATTAATAGAGCCATTAGTTAAACGCACTTTGGCTGTTTGCCGTCGGGCGTTAAAAGATGCGCAAATAGGCGTGGATGAAGTGCTTGAAGTCGTTATGGTTGGTGGTTCTACTCGCGTACCGTTAGTAAGAGAATTAGTTGGTGATTATTTTAAAACCCAGCCGTTAACGTCTATTGATCCAGATAAAGTTGTTGCTGTTGGAGCTGCCATTCAAGCGGATATATTAGTAGGGAATAAATCTGATTCTGATATGTTGCTACTTGACGTTATTCCATTGTCTTTAGGGATTGAAACTATGGGGGAATTGGTCGAAAAGATTATTCCTCGTAATAGCACTATTCCATGTGCAAGAGCGCAAGAATTTACCACTTTTAAAGATGGTCAAACAGCCATGATGATTCATGTTTTGCAAGGTGAGCGTGAAAGTGTTGCCGACTGTCGCTCCTTAGCTCGGTTTACATTGAGGGGAATTCCTGCTATGCCCGCTGGCGGTGCACATATACGGGTGACTTTTCAAGTTGATGCTGATGGTTTATTAAGTGTTACGGCGATGGAAAAATCAACTGGTGTAGAAGCTACAATCCAAGTTAAGCCTTCTTACGGGCTGACCGATAAAGAGATTGCAACCATGATTCAAGATTCAATTAGTCATGCACAGCAAGATAAACAAGCCAGAATGCTTGCTGAAAAAAAAGTTGAGGCGGCACGTGTGCTAGAGAGTTTACAAGGTGCTTTAGCCAAAGATGCTGATTTATTAAACGATAACGAACTTAGTCAAATTTTAGCTGCTCAGCGCCAATTGCAAGTAGCACGTGAGTCAGATGATAGTTATACAATTGAAAAGTACATTAAAATTGTTGATAGTGTGACACAAGATTTTGCCGCTAGACGAATGGATAGGTCAATCCATCGTGCCTTAGCTGGCCATAAAGTTGATGATATTTAACTAACGAGATTATTATGCCAAAAATTACTTTTTTACCCAATGCCGATCTTTGCCCCGAAGGAAAAACTGTTGAAGCGCAGGAAGGTGAATCTATTTTAGACGTGGCATTGCGCAATGATATTGAAATCGAGCATGCTTGTGAGATGTCCTGTGCTTGTTCTACATGTCACTGTATTGTTCGTAAAGGGTTCGAGTCACTTGAGGAAAGTGATGAGCAAGAAGATGATATGTTAGACAAAGCCTGGGGAGTTGAGCCTCATAGCCGTTTAAGTTGTCAAGCTCGTGTAGCGAATGAAGATCTAGAAGTCGAAATTCCAAGATATAGCCTTAATCACGCCAAAGAAGATCATTAATTAATAGTCAGAATGATTATCTACCTATAATTTGATGTAAAGAATAATATTAAGCTTGGTGATTCGTTTTAAATTTCATAATTTTGAACCGATAATCAAGCAAACAGCCATATCTTTCGATTCTAAATATCTGTATTTATTTCTTGCCGTTAGTTAATTAACAGGGTATAATCAGCCCACTTTGTTTATTGCCTTTATATAAACAAATGATGAAAAGATATAATTTCTACATCAGAAAATAGTTAATTATATCGACAATACTCCCGATTTGGGGGTTACGAAAAAGAACGGATTACACTCTCCTGTCAATCGAAACAGGGAAAGAGGAGTAGTCTTTTGTTATAACTTTTAAATAATGGAGCTCTGGTCTCATGTCGAACCAAAGAATCCGTATCCGGTTAAAAGCGTTTGATCATCGTTTGATTGATCAATCAACTGCTGAAATTGTAGAAACTGCGAAGCGCACAGGTGCGCAGGTTCGTGGTCCTATTCCATTACCGACACGCAAAGAGCGTTTCACTGTATTGATCTCTCCGCACGTTAACAAAGATGCGCGTGATCAGTATGAGATTCGCACTCATAAGCGTCTAGTTGATATTGTTGAGCCAACTGAAAAAACAGTTGATGCCTTAATGCGTCTAGATCTTGCTGCCGGTGTTGATGTGCAGATCAGTTTAGGTTAATCCTAGGCTGAATGATTGAGAGGTCGAAACAATGATTGGTTTAATCGGTCGTAAAGTAGGAATGACACGAATCTTCACTGAAGAGGGTGTTTCTATTCCTGTCACCGTAGTAGAAGTTCAAAGTAATCGTATTACTCAAGTTAAAACCCTTGAGAATGATGGTTATCAAGCTATTCAGGTTACTACTGGCAGTAAAAAAGCAAGCCGCGTAAATAAACCTGAAGCAGGTCATTTCGCTAAGGCTGGCGTTGAAGCTGGTCGTGGTCTATGGGAATTCCGTTTTGAAGAAGGTGAATTTACTGTAGGTCAAAGTATTAACGTTGATATTTTTACTGACGTTAAAAAAGTTGATGTTACTGGAACATCTAAAGGTAAAGGTTTTGCTGGCGTTACTAAACGTTGGAATTTCCGTACTCAAGATGCGACTCATGGTAACTCTTTGGCACACCGTGGTCATGGCTCTATCGGTCAAAACCAAACTCCGGGTAAAGTGTTTAAAGGTCGTAAAATGGCAGGTCACTTAGGTAATGAACGTGTAACAGTTCAAAACTTAGATATTGTGCGTGTTGATGCAGAACGTAACCTTTTATTAATTAAAGGTGCAGTTCCTGGTGCAATCAATAGTGACGTAATTGTTAAACCGGCAATCAAGGCTTAACGTCGAGGAGATAGAGATGGAATTAGTAGTAAGAGACGCGCAAGCGCTTTCTGTTTCCGAAACTACCTTCGGACGTGAGTTTAATGAAGCGTTAGTTCACCAAGTAGTTGTTGCTTATGCATCTGCTGCTCGTCAAGGCTCACGCGCACAAAAAACTCGTGCAGAAATCGCTGGTTCAGGTAAAAAACCATGGCGTCAAAAAGGCACTGGTCGTGCTCGTTCAGGTTCTATTAAGAGCCCAATTTGGCGTAGTGGTGGTGTAACATTTGCAGCAAAACCACAAGATCATAGCCAAAAAGTTAACCGTAAAATGTATCGTGGTGCATTAAAGAGTATTTTCTCTGAATTAGTGCGTCAAGAACGTTTAGTTGTGGTTGAAACATTTACTGTTGAAGCACCTAAGACTAAATTATTAACTCAGAAATTAAATGATATGAATCTTAATGATGTTCTTATTATCGCTTCTGAAGTTGATGAAAATCTTTTCTTAGCAGCACGTAACTTGCATAAAGTTGATGTGCGTGATGTAGCAGGTATTGATCCAGTTAGTTTGATTGCATTTGACAAAGTGGTTATCACTGTTGATGCCGTTAAACAAGTAGAGGAGATGTTAGCATGATTCGTGAAGAGCGTCTGCTTAAAGTCCTGCGAGCACCACATGTTTCTGAAAAAGCATCTATTTCAATGGAAAAAACAAATACATTAGTATTGAAAGTTGCTAAAGATGCTACTAAGAGAGAGATTAAAGCCGCAGTTGAACAACTATTTGAAGTTAAAGTAGATGACGTTAATACACTTGTTGTTAAAGGCAAAGTTAAACGTCGTGGTCAACAAATCGGTCGCCGTAGCGACTGGAAAAAAGCTTACGTTACTTTAGCAGAAGGTCAAAATTTAGACCTTGCTGGCGTCGCTGAGTAATTCGGAGGAGTAAGAACAATGGCAGTTGTTAAGTGTAAACCTACATCTCCGGGTCGTCGCCACGTTGTTAAAGTGGTTAACCCAGAGTTGCATAAAGGTAAGCCTTATGCACCGTTGCTTGATTCAAAAAGCAAAACTGGTGGTCGCAATAATAATGGTCGAATCACTACCCGTCATATCGGTGGTGGTCATAAGCAACATTATCGTATTGTCGACTTTAAGCGTAATAAAGATGGTATTCCAGCAGTTGTTGAACGTTTGGAATATGATCCAAACCGTAGTGCAAATATTGCATTGGTTTTATATAAAGACGGTGAACGTCGTTATATTTTAGCGCCTAAAGGCTTAAAAGCAGGTGATCAGATCCAATCTGGTGTTGATGCATCAATTAAAACAGGTAACTGTTTACCAATGCGCAATATTCCAGTCGGTTCTACCGTGCATAACATTGAAATGAAACCAGGTAAAGGCGGACAACTTGCTCGCTCGGCTGGTAGCTATGTGCAAATCGTTGCACGTGATGGTGCTTATGTAACATTACGTCTACGTTCAGGTGAAATGCGTAAAGTATTATCTGATTGCCGCGCCACTATTGGTGAAGTGGGTAACTCAGAACATATGCTTCGCGTACTAGGTAAAGCGGGTGCAACGCGTTGGCGTGGTGTTCGTCCTACTGTTCGTGGTACAGCAATGAACCCGGTAGACCATCCACATGGTGGTGGTGAAGGTCGTAACTTTGGTAAACATCCTGTGTCTCCATGGGGTCAAAAAGCCAAAGGATTGAAAACGCGTAGCAACAAACGTACTGATAAGTATATTGTTCGCCGTCGCAATAAGAAATAATTAATATAGAGGATTAGCTATGCCACGTTCTCTCAAGAAGGGTCCTTTTATTGACCTACACTTGCTGAAGAAGGTAGAGAAAGCGGTGGAAAGCGGGGACAAGAAACCAATTCGTACTTGGTCCCGTCGTTCAACGATCTTTCCTAACATGATCGGTTTGACCATCGCTGTCCATAATGGTCGTCAGCACGTTCCAGTTTATGTTTCCGATGAAATGGTTGGTCATAAATTGGGTGAATTCGCGCCGACTCGTACTTATCGCGGTCACGCAGCTGATAAGAAAGCTAAGAAGAAATAAGTAGGAGAAAGAGATGGAAACAATTGCAAAGTACCGCCACGCTCGTTCTTCTGCACAAAAAGTTCGCTTAGTTGCAGATCTTGTTCGCGGTAAGAAAGTGTCTCAGGCACTAGATATTTTAACGTACACCAATAAAAAAGCGGCTGTACTTGTTAAAAAAGTATTAGAGTCTGCTATTGCTAATGCAGAGCATAACGATGGTGCTGATATTGATGATCTAAAAGTTGCGAAAATTTTCGTAGACGAAGGTCCAACCATGAAGCGCATTATGCCTCGTGCGAAAGGTCGTGCAGATCGAATTTTGAAGCGTACGAGTCACATCACCGTGATCGTCTCAGATCGCTAGGCTGGAGAATAGCAATGGGTCAAAAAGTAAATCCAAATGGTATCCGATTAGGCATTGTCAAGCCTTGGACATCTACATGGTATTCGGGTACAAAGACATTCGCTGATAATTTAGAAAGTGATTTTAGAGTGCGTGAGTTCTTAAATAAAGAATTAGCTCAAGCGTCAATCTCTAAAATTGTGATCGACCGTTCAGCAGAAACTAACGTTCGAATTACTATTCACACCGCTCGTCCAGGGATTGTGATTGGTAAAAAAGGTGAGGACGTTGAAAAATTACGTAATGCCGTAGCTTCTATTGTCAATAAATATAAAGACAAAAAAGAGAAGCGTGATGTTGCGGTACAAATTAATATTGCAGAAGTTCGCAAACCAGAACTTGATGCAAAATTAGTTGCTGACAGCATTACTTCTCAGTTAGAACGCCGTGTTATGTTCCGTCGCGCTATGAAACGTGCGGTACAAAACGCAATGAAAGCGGGTGCTAAAGGTATCAAAGTTGAAGTAAGTGGTCGTTTAGGCGGCGCTGAAATTGCTCGCAGTGAGTGGTACCGTGAAGGTCGTGTGCCTTTACATACCTTACGAGCTGATATCGACTATGGATTGTCTGAAGCATTAACTACCTATGGTATTATTGGTGTTAAAGTGTGGATCTTCAAAGGTGAGATCCTTGGTGGTATGGCTGCCGTTGAACAAGCAGAAAAACAACCTGCTGCTCAACCGAAAAAGCAGCGCAAAGGCCGAAAACAATAAGGAGCGTCGCTGATGTTACAACCAAAGCGTACAAAATTCCGTAAAGTGCACAAGGGCCGCAATCGTGGTCTTGCTGTAAGTACTGATGTTAGTTTCGGTACATTCGGTCTTAAGGCTGTAGGTCGTGGTCGTTTGACTGCGCGCCAGATCGAAGCGGCACGTCGTGCAATGACTCGTGCAGTTAAGCGTCAAGGTAAAATCTGGATTCGAGTTTTCCCTGATAAACCAATTACTGAAAAACCACTTGCAGTGCGTATGGGTAAAGGTAAGGGTAACGTTGAATACTGGGTTGCTCAGATTCAACCAGGTAAAGTCCTTTATGAAATGGACGGTGTACCGGAAGAAGTTGCTCGTGAAGCATTTGCGTTGGCAGCTGCAAAACTGCCAATTAAAACCACCTTTGTGATTAAGACGGTGATGTAAATGAAAGCAAAAGAGCTACGCGAAAAAAGCGTTGAAGAGTTAAATACTGAACTTCTTAATTTATTACGTGAGCAATTTAACTTACGTATGCAATTAACTGGAGGTCAGTTAACACAGACTCATATGTTAAAACAAGTGCGTCGTAATATTGCACGTGTTAAAACGTTATTAACTGAGAAGGCGGGTGCGTAATATGACTACTGAAGTAAAAATTCGTACTCAGCAAGGTCGTGTTATTAGCGACAAAATGGATAAATCTATAACTGTAGCTATTGAACGTAAAGTGAAGCATCCGTTATATGGTAAGTTCATTAAACGTACGACTAAATTGCATGTACATGATGAAAACAACGAGTGTGGTATTGGTGATACTGTAGAAATTAAAGAGTGTCGTCCATTATCAAAAACCAAATCTTGGACTCTTGTTCGAATCGTTGAAAAAGCAGTTATTTAATCTTTTTGATTGAAAACTGTACATAATATAATAAACGGCTTAGTAGCCGTTTATTTTATGCTATCCATTTTATATGAGTGGTGTTATACTATACGCCCTCACATAAGTGGGTTTTTGGTTGTCTATTCTTATCCATGGTAGTTGAGGTGGATGAAGGTAGATTAGACAATAATTTATTTATACGGAGCATTAAAATGATCCAAGAACAGACTAGGCTAGATGTTGCCGATAACTCTGGCGCACGTAGTGTAATGTGTATCAAGGTTCTCGGTGGCTCGCACCGTCGTTATGCAGCGGTAGGTGATATCATCAAAGTTACCATTAAAGAAGCAATTCCTCGTGGTAAAGTTAAGAAAGGTGATGTGCTTAAAGCTGTTGTAGTGCGCACTAGAAAAGGTGTTCGTCGTCCTGATGGATCTGTCATTCGTTTCGATCGTAATGCTTGTGTTATTTTAAACAATAACAGTGAGCAACCGATTGGTACGCGTATTTTTGGACCGGTCACTCGTGAACTTCGCTCTGAGAAGTTTATGAAGATCATTTCATTAGCACCAGAAGTACTGTAAGGAGCGGGTAATGGCAGCGAAAATCCGTCGAGAAGATGAAGTTATCGTGTTAACCGGTAAAGATAAAGGTAAACGCGGTAAAGTAAAAAGCGTTTTGTCTACAGGTAAAGTGATTGTTGAAGGTATTAATTTGGTGAAAAAACACCAAAAACCAGTACCTGCATTAAATCAAGAAGGTGGAATTGTTGAAAAAGAAGCAGCAATTAATGTTTCTAACGTGGCAATTTTCAACCCAGCTACAGGCAAAGCAGATCGCGTAGGCTTTCGTTTTGAAGACGGTAAAAAAGTCCGTTTTTATAAGTCTACTAATGAATTAATCAATTAAGTAATTTGGAGTGTACGATGGCGAAACTGCATGATTACTACAAAGCACAGGTAGTAAATAAACTGCAAGAACAGTTTGGCTACAA
This sequence comes from Gilliamella sp. Fer4-1, assembly GCF_001690515.1. Taxonomy (NCBI): domain Bacteria; kingdom Pseudomonadati; phylum Pseudomonadota; class Gammaproteobacteria; order Orbales; family Orbaceae; genus Gilliamella; species Gilliamella sp. Fer4-1. Next base: position 12,921 of record NZ_LZGZ01000037.1, read on the forward strand.
ATCTGTCATGCAAGTCCCTCGGATCGAAAAGATCACCTTGAATATGGGTGTGGGTGAAGCAATTACTGATAAGAAATTATTAGATAATGCTGTTGCAGATTTAGCAGCAATCAGTGGTCAAAAACCACTTGTCACTAAAGCACGCAAATCAGTTGCTGGTTTTAAAATCCGTCAAGGGTATCCTATTGGTTGTAAAGTCACTTTACGTGGCGAACGTATGTGGGAATTTTTTGAACGTCTAGTTTATATTGCTCTTCCTCGTACTCGAGATTTCCGCGGTTTAAGCGCAAAATCTTTTGATGGTCGTGGTAACTATAGCATGGGTGTTCGTGAACAAATCGTTTTCCCTGAAATCGATTATGATAAAGTTGATCGTGTTCGTGGTTTAGATATTACTATCACAACTAGTGCACAATCAGATGAAGAAGGCCGAGCTTTATTATCTGCCTTTAACTTCCCATTTCGTAAGTAAGGTAGGGCATAATGGCTAAACAATCAATGATTGAACGCGATAAGAAACGCGTAAAGCTAGCAGAAAAATATTTTGCAAAGCGTCAAGAATTAAAAGCGATTATCTCTGATCTTAATGCATCAGATGAAGATCGTTGGAATGCAGTGCTTAAATTGCAAACGCTTCCTCGTGATTCTAGTCCATCACGTCAACGTCGTCGTTGTCGTCAAACTGGTCGTCCTCATGGCGTCCTTCGTAAGTTTGGTTTAAGCCGTATTAAGGTTCGCGAGTCAGCCATGCGTGGTGAGATTCCTGGTCTTAAAAAGGCAAGTTGGTAATCAGGGGAGTGTTATAGATGAGCATGCAAGATCCTATAGCAGATATGTTGACCCGTATTCGTAATGGTCAATCTGCGAATAAAGTTGCAGTCACCATGCCTTCCTCTAAGCTAAAAGTGGCAATTGCCAATGTGCTAAAAGAAGAAGGTTATATCGGGGACTATAAAGTTGTTGGTGACACTAAGCCAGAATTGGAAATTACTTTGAAATATTTCCAAGGCAAAGCTGTTGTAGAAAGTATTAAACGTGTTAGCCGTCCAGGTTTACGTATTTATAAGCGTAAAGATGAATTGCCAAAAGTTATGGCTGGATTAGGTATCGCAGTTGTTTCTACTTCTAAAGGTGTTATGACTGATCGTGCAGCACGCCAAGCGGGTCTTGGTGGTGAAATTATCTGCTACGTAGCGTAAGGGAGAAAAAAATGTCTCGTGTTGCAAAAGCACCTGTCGTTGTTCCTGCTGGCGTAGAGGTAAAACTCGATGGTCAGGTAATTACGATTAAAGGTAAAAATGGCGAATTATCTCGCACAATAAATAATGCTGTTGTGATTAATCAAGAAGAGGGTCAAATTAAATTTGCTCCTCGCGATGGCTTTGCTGATGCTTGGGCTCAAGCTGGTACGGCTCGTGCATTGATTAATGCGATGATTATTGGTGTTACTGAAGGTTTTACTAAAAAACTTCAGCTAGTTGGTGTCGGTTATCGTGCACAAGTTAAAGGTAATGCAATTGGTTTATCTCTTGGATATTCACATCCAATTGAACATCAATTACCTGCAGGTGTGTCAGCTGAATGTCCTTCTCAAACTGAAATTGTACTGAAAAGTGCTGATAAACAGTTAATTGGACAAGTGGCTGCAGATATCCGTGCTTATCGTCGTCCTGAACCTTATAAAGGTAAAGGTGTTCGTTACGCAGATGAAGTTGTGCGTACTAAAGAAGCTAAGAAAAAGTAAGGTAACACTATGGATAAGAAATCAGCTCGTATCCGTCGTGCAACTAAAGCGCGTCGCAAGATGCATGAATTACTTGCAACTCGCTTGGTAGTTCACCGCACTCCGCGTCATATTTATGCGCAAATTATCGCACCAAACGGATCAGAAGTACTGGCAGCCGCTTCTACATTAGAAAAAGCTATCAGTGAAAGTTTAAAATACACCGGAAACAAAGATGCAGCAGCGGCGGTTGGTAAAGCAATTGCAGAGCGTGCATTAGCGAAAGATATCAAAGAAGTTTCATTTGATCGTTCAGGTTTCCAATATCATGGTCGAGTTCAGGCGCTAGCAGATGCTGCTCGCGAAGCTGGCCTACAGTTCTAAGGTAGGAGTTAAAGATGTCAAACATCGAAAAACAAGCTGGTGAACTGCAGGAAAAACTAATCGCAGTTAACCGAGTTTCTAAAACCGTAAAAGGTGGTCGTATTTTTAGTTTTTCTGCACTAACAGTTGTTGGTGACGGTAATGGCCGCGTAGGTTTTGGATATGGTAAAGCACGTGAAGTGCCAGCAGCAATTCAAAAAGCAATGGAAAAAGCACGTCGTAATATGATTAATGTTGCTTTAAACAACGATACTTTACAGCATCCAGTTAAAGGTGCTCACACAGGTTCTCGTGTTTATATGCAACCAGCATCAGAAGGTACCGGTATTATCGCTGGTGGTGCGATGCGTGCCGTTTTAGAAGTTGCTGGTGTTCGTAACGTTCTAGCTAAAGCATATGGTTCTACTAACCCAATTAATGTGGTTCGTGCAACTATTGATGGCTTAGAAAATATGAAATCACCAGAAATGGTTGCTGCTAAGCGTGGTAAAACCGTCGAAGAAATTTTGGGGTAATTAACCATGGCAAAAACAATTAAAATTACACAAACCCGTAGTTCTATTGGTCGTCTACCGAAGCATAAAGCAACGTTAGTTGGATTAGGATTACGTCGTATTGGTCATACTGTTGAGCGTGAGGATACTCCTGCAATTCGCGGTATGGTAAACCAAGTTTATTACATGGTTAAAGTTGAGGAGTAATAGTAATGCGTTTAAATACTTTATCTCCTGCTGAAGGTTCAAAGCATGCACCGAAACGCCTAGGCCGAGGAATTGGTTCTGGGTTAGGTAAAACAGGTACTCGTGGTGTTAAAGGTCAAAAATCTCGTTCAGGTGGTGGCGTTCGCCGTGGCTTTGAAGGTGGTCAAATGCCTTTATATCGTCGTTTACCAAAATTTGGTTTTACCTCACGTAAAGCTTTAGTTACAGCTCAAGTTCGTCTTTCTGATTTGATGAAGGTTGAAGGCGATATTGTTGACTTAAATAGCTTAAAAGTTGCAAATGTGATTAATTCACATATCGAATATGCAAAAATCATGTTATCTGGCGAAGTAACTAAACCAGTAACTGTTCGTGGTATTCGAGTAACTAAAGGTGCTAAAGCTGCAATTGAAGCTGCTGGCGGAAAAATTGAGGAATAATTAGAAAGATGGCAAAGCAACCAGGATTAGATTTTCAAAGAGCACGAAGTGGTAGCGGTGAGCTTACAAGACGCTTAATGTTTGTGCTTTTAGCGCTTATTGTTTTTCGTCTAGGTTCTTACGTTCCAGTTCCTGGTATTGATACTAAAGCGTTATCGGACTTACTAGCAAAAGCATCTTCAAATGGTATTGTTGGTATGTTCAATATGTTCTCTGGTGGTGCTTTAAGCCGTGCTTCAATTTTTGCTTTAGGGATAATGCCTTATATTTCTGCATCGATTATAGTGCAGCTATTAACTACAATTAGTCCTAAATTGTCAGAATTGAAGAAAGAAGGTGAATCAGGTCGTAAGAAAATTAGTCAGTATACGCGTTATGGTACATTAGGGCTAGCGATAGTGCAGGCTGTTGGTATTGCGACTGGTTTACCTAATCATCCAGATTACGGTCATGTAGTGATTAATCCTGGATTTTCTTTCTATTTTATTGCATCGGTTAGCTTAGTTACTGGCACTATGTTTCTTATGTGGCTAGGTGAGCAGATCACAGAGCGAGGCGTAGGCAATGGTATTTCGATCATTATCTTTGCTGGTATTGTGGCTGGTCTTCCTCATGCAATATATGAAACTATTGAACAAGCTCGTTCTGGTTCACTGCACCCGATTTTACTATTAGTGGTCGCTGCCTTAGTGGTTGGTGTGACTTATTTTGTTGTTTTTGTTGAGCGTGGTCAACGTCGTATTGTTGTTAACTATGCACAGCGACAACAAGGTCGTCGTATTTATGCGGCGCAAAGCACGCATTTACCATTAAAGATTAATATGGCAGGTGTCATTCCTGCAATATTTGCTTCAACAATTGTTATGTTACCATCTATGATGGCTTCTTGGTTCCAAGGAGATGGTGAAGGCTGGAGATATATTATGGTACTTATCAATCAATATTTCTCTCATGATGAACCGTTATATATAATCTTTTTTGTGGCGGCAATTATCTTCTTTTGTTTCTTTTATACAGCATTGGTTTTCAATCCGAGGGAAACAGCAGATCAGCTTAAAAAATCTGGTGCATTTATTCCAGGTATCCGCCCAGGCGAACAAACTTCTAAGTATATTGACAAAGTGATGACTCGTTTAACACTAATTGGCGCGATATATATTACTGTTGTTTGTTTGATTCCAATGTTTATGACAAGTGCAATGAAAGTTCCAGTCCAATTTGGTGGAACATCGTTATTAATTGTTGTTGTTGTAATCATGGATTTTATGGCACAAGTACAGACTTTAATGATGCCAAATCGTTATGAGTCAATGTTAAAGAAAGCGAATCTTAAAGGCTACGGTCGGTAAGTTAGCCAGAAGTTACGGAGAAAAATATGAAAGTTCGTGCTTCAGTCAAGAAATTATGCAGAAATTGTAAAATCATTAAACGTAATGGCATTGTTCGTGTTATTTGCGTTGAAGGTAAACATAAACAACGTCAAGGTTAATTTATTTAACTGGAAGTTGATTTGCATATTTTTCTTGCCAAAGTATAGTAAAGCTGGCTAGAATAGCCAGCTTAGATTTAGTTGTGAATTCACCGTTTGAGTATCCTGAAAACGGGCTTTTCAGTATGGTGAATTTGCTAAACATTAACAATAAAGGAGTGCATAGTGGCCCGTATAGCAGGCATTAACATTCCTGATCAACAACATGCTGTGATTGCTTTACAAGCGATTTATGGTATTGGAGCTACCCGTGCTAAGACAATTTGTTCTGAAGCCGGTATTCCTGAAAATGTTAAGATCAGAGAACTATCTGAAGATCAGATTGAAAAGTTACGTGAACAAGTCGCTAAATTTACCGTTGAAGGTGATTTACGTCGTGAAGTAACTATGAGTATCAAGCGTTTATTAGACCTTGGTTGTTATCGTGGCATGCGTCACCGTCGTGGACTTCCTGTTCGCGGTCAACGCACAAAGACTAACGCTCGTACCCGTAAGGGACCGCGTAAGCCAATCAAGAAATAATTGAGGTATAATTAAATGGCAAAGACACCTGTTCGTACACGTAAACGTGTAAAAAAGCAAGTTTCTGATGGTATAGCTCATATTCATGCATCATTCAACAATACAATCGTAACTATTACCGATCGTCAAGGTAATGCGTTAGGTTGGGCAACCGCTGGTGGTTCTGGTTTCCGTGGCTCTCGTAAGTCAACACCTTTTGCAGCTCAAGTAGCAGCGGAACGTTGTGCTGAAGCTGTCAAAGATTACGGAATTAAAAATCTGGAAGTTATGGTAAAAGGACCTGGTCCTGGTCGTGAGTCAACAATTCGTGCATTAAATGCTGCGGGCTATCGCATCACTAACATTACTGATGTTACTCCGATTCCTCATAACGGTTGTCGTCCACCAAAGAAACGTCGTGTTTAATTTATTAAACATTGAATGTTTAGGATTATTGGAGAAATAAAATGGCAAGATATTTGGGACCAAAACTCAAATTAAGTCGTCGCGAAGGTACAGATTTATTCCTTAAATCTGGTGTCCGAGCGGTTGACAGTAAATGTAAATTAGAACAAGCTCCTGGGCAACATGGTGCGCGTAAACCGCGTTTATCAGATTATGGTGTTCAGTTACGTGAAAAACAAAAAGTTAGACGTATTTATGGAATTTTAGAACGTCAATTCCGTAATTACTACAAAAGCGCAGCGCGTATTAAAGGCAATACAGGTGAAAACCTACTTGGTCTTTTAGAACGTCGCTTAGATAACGTTGTTTATCGCATGGGATTTGGTGCTACTCGCGCTGAAGCTCGTCAATTAGTTAGTCATAAAGCTGTTCTTGTTAATGGTCGCGTTGTAAATATTGCATCTTACCAAGTTTCACCTGAAGATGTGATTAGTGTTCGCGAAAAGTCAAAAAAACAAGCACGTATTAAAGCCGCTTTAGAGTTAGCTGAACAACGTGAAAAACCAACATGGTTAGAAGTTGATGCTAGCAAAATGGAAGGCGTATTTAAACGCTTACCAGAACGTTCAGATTTATCTGCTGACATCAACGAACATTTGATCGTCGAACTTTACTCTAAGTAAAGTTTAGCACTTAAGAGAGGACATAATGCAGGGTTCTGTAACAGAGTTTTTAAAACCTCACCTAGTTGATGTTGTTCAATACAGCCAAACACACGCCAAAGTGACTTTAGAGCCACTTGAACGTGGTTTTGGTCATACTTTAGGTAATGCACTACGCCGCATTTTATTATCATCTATGCCGGGATATGCAGTAACCGAAGTTGAAATTGACGGTGTTCTGCATGAGTACAGTACTAAAGAAGGCGTTCAAGAAGATGTACTTGATATTTTGCTTAATTTAAAAAAATTAGCAGTGCGTGTACATACTAAAGATGATGTTATGCTGACGTTAAATAAATCAGGTATTGGTGCAGTAACCGCATCTGATATCACTCACGATGGTGATGTTGAAATTGTTAATCCTGATTTAGTAATTTGTCATCTTACTGATGCCAATGCTTCAATTAGTATGCGTATTCGTGTACAACGAGGACGTGGTTATGTCCCTGCTTCTGCTCGCGTTAAGTCAGAAGATGAAGAACGACCAATAGGTCGTTTGTTAGTTGATGCATGTTATAGCCCTGTAGAGCGTATCGCATATTCTGTTGATGCTGCTCGTGTGGAACAACGCACGGATTTAGATAAGCTTGTTATCGATATGGAAACAAATGGGACTATCGATCCTGAGGAATCTATTCGTCGTGCATCAACTATTTTGGCTGAACAACTTGAAGCTTTCGTTGATTTACGTGATGTGCGTCAACCAGAAGTGAAAGAAGATAAACCGGAATTTGATCCAGTTCTCTTACGTCCAGTAGATGATTTGGAATTAACTGTTCGGTCTGCTAATTGCTTAAAAGCAGAAGCAGTTCATTATATTGGTGATTTAGTGCAACGTACTGAAGTTGAGTTACTTAAAACTCCTAATCTTGGTAAGAAATCACTTACTGAAATTAAGGATGTACTCGCCTCTCGTGGCTTATCTTTAGGCATGCGTCTTGAGAATTGGCCACCAGCAAGTATTGTTGAAGACTAAGATAAAATTTATATAAGAAGGATAAAGTTATGCGCCATCGTAAAAGTGGTCGTCAACTGAACCGAAATAGCAGCCATCGTCAAGCAATGTTTCGTAACATGACAAGTTCACTTGTTGAACATGAAATCATCAAAACTACATTGCCTAAAGCAAAAGAGTTGCGTCGTGTTGTTGAACCGTTAATTACGCTAGCCAAAAGCGATAGCGTAGCTAATCGCCGTCTGGCTTTTGCTCGTATCCGTGATAAAGATACAGTGAAAAAATTATTTTCAGATTTAGGCCCACGTTTTGCTACCCGTCCTGGTGGTTATGTACGTATTTTAAAATGTGGTTTCCGTGATGGAGATAATGCTCCAATGGCTTATATCGAATTAGTTGATCGCCCTGCAGTAGAAGCAGAAGCAACAGCTGAATAATTATTAAATCATTGCGTATTAAAACCGGCTATATGCCGGTTTTTTATTTTCTCATTTACATTTATTGTAATTATATTTTAAATTATAAATTACCAACCTTATTTAAAGTTAGTTATTGGTTAAATGATACTAAAGCATTATCAACTAACTAAGACAGGTTGAATAACAATTATCGATGTAAGTGTAGTTAGCTAATAATGAGGCGGTGGTGTTTCTTCCGATAAGTTGGCAATATTCGATGATTGTGTTGCTTGTAGCTTTTGGGATAATAAAGTCAATTGCTCTTTTAATTTGCTGATATCTGCTTGAAGGGTTGTTACCATACGGTTTAATTCCTCAATGGTAACTTCTTGAAAAGCAACTTTAGTTTCAAGTAATTCTAGTTGTTGATTCATAAAAACAGGCTTATGTATGCATATAATGCTATATTGTAAGTAAAAATGGCTATCAAATCCATCCCCGTTCGGCAAAAGAGACATATTCGCCTTTACCAATTACAAGGTGATCAATAATACGAATATCAATCAAGTTACAAACTTGATCTATTTTTACTGTTAGCGCACGGTCAGCTTGACTGGGTTCAGCCATGCCTGAAGGATGGTTGTGTGCCAAAATTAATGCAGCGGCATTATATTGTAATGCTCGTCTAGCGATTTCTCGTGGGTGAACTTCTACACAATTATAGGTACCGATAAACATTTCTTCTGATGAAATAACATGATTTTGGTTATCTAGAAAAATCACCATAAAAACCTCACGTTCTTTATCTGCCAAACGGCTAGCTAAATAATGGTGGGTTAGTGCTGGTGAAGTTAGTGAGTTTTCATTGGATATTTTAACTTTTAGATAACGATGTGACAGCTCGACAACAGCTTTTAGTTGGGTGTATTTCGCTGTGCCTAACCCATGCTTTTTGCAAAAATCACTATGGCTTGCATTAATTAAGTTATAAAAAGAGCCAAACTCATTTAACAATTTTTGTGATAGTTCTAAAACAGGTAAGCCTTTGCTGCCTGTTCGTAAAAAAAGTGCCAGTAATTCTGCATCACTGAGAGTTTCAACGCCAAATTTTAACAGCTTTTCCCGTGGCATCAACGAAGCTGGTTGTGAAGACATAATGCTAAGTTCCAATAATAGCAAAATCTAGATTATTAATGGAAAAATTAACAGTACAAAACTGTGTTGTAAAATATTGGGATTTATTTCACAAATTATTAAGTAATATTTTGGATATCTGGCAAATAAAAAGCGCTGTATAGCGCTTTTATCATTAAATCCTAAACGGCGACAACTTAATGGCAACCGCAACCGCTATGCCCTCTGCCACAACAACCGCTATCATCATCTTCATGGTCGTGGCCACCACAACCGCAACCACCATGTCCGTGATCATGCCCATGTTCACCGTGAATATGACCGTGAGCGATTTCTTCTTCTGTGGCTTCACGAATAGCTAATACTTCAACGTTAAATTTTAGATCTTGTCCCGCTAGCATATGATTACCATCAATAGTGATATTATCGCCATCGATAGCGGTAATTTCAACTGGTAAAGAACCATGCTCAGTATCAGCAAAAAAGCGCATACCAACTTCTAATTCATCAACACCGACAAACACATCACGAGGAACATTTTGCACAAGTGCATCATTAAAATCACCATATGCATTAATTATCTCAACTTCAAATTTATCACCAACTTCATGACTTTCTAGGGCTTTTTCAAGATCTTGTAATAAGTTTCCTGCGCCATGCAAATACTCAAGCGGAGCAGTTGCTGTTGCTTCATCAACAAGAACGCCATCTTTCGTTCTAACTTGGTATGCTATACTTACTACTGTGTTTTTTGCTATTTTCATTTTATCTCCAACGGGCTATAACGAGCAAATAAGCTATAGATTTTAGCTGAAAAAAGATTATCTGTATGCTAATTTCTCTTTTATTTTGTAAAAATATTTTAGGAAAGTATAATGATCAAGTAGCATTATGAAAGCAATTTATTCAAATAAAATAAAAATATTGGGTATTATTCTTGATAAAGGTATTTTACTCACTTTCGATATTTAATCAGGATGAAGTGATAAATATTCCTTAATAAACAGATCTCATTCTAATATTGGCGCTAGCTAGGTAATTGATATTAGAAATAGTCCAGCTTTGAGATGATTTAATCGATGATCAAATAAAATTGTTTTATGAAGTTTTTTAAAATAAAAAAATTGATAGATAATTATTGTTTTTGTGGGATTCTTGTCCAATAGAAGCTATTTGAATTACTGATGAGGAGCTTTTGGCATAAAGCAGTTAATTGTTTATATTATTGGCAAATAACAGCTGATTATTCTCTAAATTCTGTAATGAATTGATGCAGTATTCGAGTCAATAAGACAAGTTTAATGCTCAATATCATCTCATATAAGATGTAATCAAATAGTATTCCTTATAAATAATTAGAATAATCTCTCCCGCCTGAGGCGAGAGAGAAAATCATAAGTTTATTTAAGCTCTAACTCATTCATTGCAGCAATACTAAACCCACCATCAACATGGATGACTTCGCCAGTAATGCCAGATGCTAGATTTGAGCATAAAAACGCAGCCGAATTGCCCACATCTTCGGTAGTAACTGTGCGACGAATTGGCGTGACTGATTCACAATGAGATAACATTTTCTTGAAGTCTTTAATGCCAGATGCTGCAAGCGTACGAATTGGTCCTGCTGAAATGGCATTAACGCGCACACCTTCTGGTCCCATGGCATTTGCCATATAACGAACATTGGCTTCTAATGATGCCTTAGCTAGGCCCATTACGTTATAGTTAGGAATCGCACGTTCAGCACCTAGATAAGAAAGAGTGACTAAAGCTGAATTTGGATTTAACATCGATCGGCATGCTTTTGCCATCGCAACAAAACTATAAGAGCTGATGTCATGTGCAATAGCAAACCCTTCACGAGTTACTGCGTTAACATAATCGCCATCTAATTGATCGCCAGGTGCAAAAGCAATAGCATGGACAAATCCGTCAAATTTATCCCAAGTTTTTGCAAGTTCTGCAAATAGTTCAGTGATGCTATCATCGTGAGCGACATCGCAAGGTAAAACGATTTTAGAACCAAAATCAGCAGCGAATTCTTCAACACGTGTTTTTAATTTATCATTTTGATAAGTAAAAGCTAATTCAGCTCCTTCACGATGCATCGCTTGTGCAATACCATAAGCAATAGAACGATTACTTGCAACACCAGTAACCAGTATGCGCTTACCTGCTAAAAATCCCATAAATTATTCCTCTAATGTTTCTACTTTAATAGATTAGGATAGTGACGATTATATGTTGATAACGGCAATTGCGCCACAATAAATTTATGTTTCGCAACTTGTTGTTATTTTATCTTGTGTTACTGTGAGTTGTTTATGTGCTTAGCCATTGACTATAATAGCTAACTATTAATTTGTTTTAAGGATGATGCAATTTGAAAAACTTAGTTAATTATAAAATGTTGCCAATTTGGGATGCGCAAAACTTACCGCCATCATTTAGCGAAAAGCACAATACCCAAGCGGGCACTTGGGCAAAATTACATATTATTGCTGGTAGTTTGGATTTTGAAATGCTAACTGAGCAAGGCGAGGTCATAAGTCGACATCACTATGATATTGAGCATCAACCACCATTTGTATTGCCTCAGCAGTGGCACCGTATTGCCAAGGTGTCAAATGACCTACAATGCCAACTCGCTTTTTATTGTCAACCCGAGGATTACACGCATAAAAAGTACCAAATGACTAAGACGCATTCTGAAGTCGTGTCAGCGTGTCAATTTATTCCTAGGGGGCGGGTGTTAGATCTTGGCTGTGGATCTGGTCGTAATTCGCTTTATCTTCAGCGGTTAGGCTTTGATGTAGAGGCGGTAGATAAATCTCAATCAAGTATTGAGAATCTACAACAAATTATTACAAACGAAAATTTGCCACGTATAAATGCTACGATTTATGATATTAACCAAGCAAACTTAAAAGGTGAATATGATCTAATTATCTCAACTGTTGTGATGATGTTTTTACAACCCGATAAAATCCCAGATATTATTCATAATATGCAACAAGTTACCCAATATGGCGGTTATAATTTAATTGTTTGCGCAATGTCAACGGATGATTACCCATGTTCTATCGGATTTTCATTCACATTTAAAAAACAAGAATTATTAAATTATTATCAAGATTGGGAGATCATAAAATATAATGAAGATATTGGTCAATTGCATAAAACAGATATTCATGGTAACCGAATAAAATTAAGGTTTGCTACACTTTTGGCGAGAAAACGATAAATATTACAGGATGAAATCCTGTAATATTAGCGCTTAGATTGTGAGTCTATGCATTGTTAATCCATGCTTAGTTGTTCACCAACAACAAACCATGTTTTACGAGAATTTAATAAATCTTGTGCTGACATCAGCTTTTTACCCGCAGGTTGTAGAAGTGTTATATTCAATGCATTTTGGCTAGTTGCAATACAAATACCATTTTTATCTGCTTTTAAAATAGTGCCTGCGGGTTGTTCTGTGTCAATTTCAACAACAGCGGCTTGCCATACCTTAATCGGCTCACCATTAATGTCAAAATAGCTAACTGGCCATGGGTTAAAAGCGCGAATACAACGTTCAAGTTGCTTAGCAGGTAAACTCCAATCAAGTTTTGCCTCCTGTTTTGAAAGTTTTTCGGCATAGGTTGCTTGTGATGAATCTTGCCTTTCTGGTTGGATTCTTCCTTCGCCGATTAAGGCTAATGTATCAAGTAGCGCTTGTGGTCCTAATTGGGCTAGTTTTTCATACAGTGATGCGCTGGTGTCGGTATGCTCAATTGGGCAAGAAAGTTTATATAACATATCACCCGTATCAAGTCCTGCGTCCATCTGCATGATAGTAACACCTGTAACTTGATCGCCAGCCCAGCAAGCACGTTGAATAGGTGCTGCACCACGCCAACGTGGTAGTAATGAACCATGCACATTCAAACAGCCTAATTTAGGCATATCAAGTACAGATTGTGGTAAAATCAGCCCGTAAGCAACAACAATCATAATATCAGCATTTAATTTTTCAATAATTTTTTGATTTTCTTCATTTTTAAGCGTTACTGGTTGATAAACAGTAATATCATGCTCAACAGCCAATTGCTTAACAGGGCTTGCTGTTAACTTATTACCACGACCAGCAGGTCGGTCGGGTTGAGTAAAAACAGCAATCACATTATGATGAGACTCAATTAGCGCCTTTAGATGAGTCGCGGCAAAATCAGGTGTGCCAGCAAAAATAATATTTAATGGTTTAGTTATATGTGGCATTAGCGTTATATCCATAATTAAAAGATAATAGAAATTATACCCCAAATTTTAGCAAGAATCTTTAATCAGCAAGGAGTGATATTTATTTGTGTGCTTTCGGGCGTGTTAAACTTGCTCCGTTGGTGGTTTATTCTGATGCCAAATAACAATCGTCCACAGCCGATTGGGGGGGTTAAAAATGGGATATTTGGCGCTTAAAAATCATTCAGAAAAACCATTGATTTTATTGAAGTTTTTATTTTTTCTGGATTAAAACATGAAATGTAATTTTAAACCCAGTGAAGTGAAGGCAATAGAAAGGTAATTTATACTAGCTACGTCGCATCACCACAATTTGGTGATTGTTATGCATTATAATCATTTTTCTAGGAAGAAACGATACTCGATTTTCATATTATTACAAGCTGAAAAGAATAAAAAGAGATAGATCAATGACTCAATGAGCATTTTTTGACAATAGATTGGGAGATAAAAAAGAAATTCGAAACATAATTAATGTAAATACCCCAAACTTAGTACACAACTCACGTAGAAAATCATGCCGCTTGTTTTAGTGTTTTATACTCAATCGGTGTCATGTTATTTAATGCCTCATGCGGTCTTTCGGTGTTATAAACCGTTAACCATTCTTCAGTTATTTTCCTTGCTTGTGTTAAGTTGTTAAAAAGATATAGATCGAGCACTTCAGTACGATAGGTACGATTAAATCGTTCAATATAGCCATTTTGATAAGGGCTACCGGGCTGGATATAATCAATGGTTATACCATGTAATTTAGCCCAGTTGGTAAAGGTTTTTCCTGTAAATTCTGGCCCATTATCGACCCGTATTTTTAATGGATACCCATGATATTCGGCCAGTTTATCTAAGTAACGGGTAATCCTTCCTGCGGGTAAGCTTACTGCAATATCAATACCTAACGCCTCACGATTAAAGTCATCGATGACATTGAATGTCCTAAAGCGACGTTGATTACGACTACTGTCACTCATAAAATCCATTGACCAACATTCACCTTGTTTATTGGGAGCCAATAACTTTTCTGGCTCCCGAGGTGGCATTCGTTGTTTTCGTTTTGTTTTAAGATTCAGTTTTAACTCACAATACACCCGATAAACACGTTTATGATTCCATTTATAGCCGAGCTTTCTGATACGATTAAAACACTTAGGAAAGCCCCAACGTAAATGCCGGTCTGTGATAGCATTCAACACCGAAATAATCACGAATCATCCTGTAACTTAGATTGATAGTAGTAAGCACAACGGCTTAAGCCAACAATAGCACAACTCATAACAATAGTAACTGAATGATTTTGTTGTAGTTGCTGTGCCCACGTTTTACGTGCCTTGGTGGGCACTAAAGCTTTTTTATGATTTCTTCCTGAAGCTGGGATTTTAAGCTCAGTTCGGCAAACATCTGTTTAAGCTTACGGTTTTCAGCCTCCAGCTCCTTTAAGCGTTTAATATCCGACGTTTCCATACCGCCGTATTTTTCCCGCCATTTATAGAAAGTTGAATTACCCATGCCATATGTACGGCACAACTCTTTAACGGGTACACCTGCCTCTGCTTCTTTTAAAATAGCGACGATTTGATGTTCAGTCATTTTTTTCATAATTAAATCCTCTTTTACTTTTATCATAGAGAATTTTCTACTTTTTTGCTGTACTATTTTAGGGGGTAGTTACAATAAAAAAAATACCATATTTATTGAACCCACGCCCAAGAGAAAACGGCATAAGTTTAAAAGCCAGTCTTTTTTTATTTTAAGACGTTAAGGCGAATTGCACTTCATGGTGCAGCCTAGAAAAATAAAATCAATGGCTTTTCTGACTGTTTTTTTAGTGCAAAATGTCTTGTTTTCAACTGACCAACCTATGAGCCTTGCTCTGCAAGCGTTGCTTGGACAATCCGCAATGCATCAAAAGTTTCTTTAACATCGTGTACACGAATAATTTGGGCTCCTTTCATGGCTGCAATTACGGCACATGAAACACTGCCGAGAGTACGTTCTTGTGGCGGTGCATTTAATACTTGCCCAATCATCGATTTTCGAGACATGCCAACCAATAAGGGTAAGTTGAAATGATGGAACTTTTCAAGCATTGCTAATAGGCGGTAATTATGGGCTAGCGTTTTGCCAAATCCAAAACCAGGATCGAGTATGATTTTTTCACGGGCAATACCAGCATTTAAGCAACGATCTATATGCTTTGCAAAAAATAGGTCGACTTCTTGATATATATCTTGCTTGTAGTACGGCGCATTTTGCATGGTTTTAGGATCGCCTTGCATGTGCATGATGCAAACAGGTAGCCCTGTTTGTGCAGCAGCTTCAATAGCTCCAGGCTCTGTAAGGGCTCGAATATCATTGATTAGGTGAGCACCTGCTTTAGCAGATTCTGTCATGACTTGTGGTTTTGAGGTATCAACCGATATCCAGACATCAAAATAACGAGCAATTTTTTCAACTAGGGGGATAACGCGGTTAAGCTCTTCATCAACGGAAACCTCGGTTGCACCTGGGCGTGTTGATTCACCACCTACGTCAATAAATGTTGCGCCAGCTTGAATCATGCTATCAACACGGCGCATGGCATCATTAAGATTGTTATAAGTCCCACCGTCAGAAAACGAGTCTGGCGTCATATTTATAATGCCCATAACTTGTGGGAATGAAAGATCCATCACTTGATTTTTAAAATGTATTTCCATGATTAAAAGCCTTATATGGTTAGTGTTAATAATGCAACAATTTAAATGGCATTGAAACTTATCAACTAGGTTGTTAAATTTTTAGCTTACTTGTTGTTTTATTCATGTAAATTTACTTATCATCTATTTTTATTTTACCGATAAAAAACGCGCCGTAGCGCGTTATATTTTATTTGAGCTTATTAACCTTTTGATTGAGGCGGTATGTCACTTCCTTCATTGGGTATTTTGCTTGCTGCGTGTTCGTCACTTTCAGTCCAATCATCAGGCGCTGTAATCGGGCGACGTGCAATTAAATCTGCAACTTGTTTTGCTCCAATGGTTTCATACTTCATTAGCGCATCTTTCATTGCATGAAGGATATCGATATTGTCAGTTAATATTTGACGAGCTCGTTGATAATTACGATCGATAATGGCTTTGACTTCTTCGTCGATAATTCTAGCTGTTTCGTCAGAAATATCTTTTGGTCGTCCGTATGAATTATCATCGGTTTCGTAAAATAATGGACCTAAGCGTTCAGAAAATCCCCATTGTGTTACCATCGCTCGTGCATATTGTGTGGCAACTTTTATATCATTTGATGCACCAGTAGAAATTTTATTGGCACCGTAGATGAGTTCTTCTGCAAGTCGTCCACCATAAAGGGTTGCAATATCGCCTTCCAGTTTTTCACGACTTTCACTAACACGATCACCTTCAGGTAGGAAGAAGGTTACACCAAGTGCGCGCCCACGTGGAATAATGGTGACTTTATGGATAGGATCATGATCAGGCATTAAGTAGCCAATAATGGCATGTCCTGCTTCATGATAAGCGGTTGAAATAAGTTGCTCTTGAGTCATGGTTAATGAACGTCTTTCCGTGCCCATGTTAATTTTATCTTTAGCTTCTTCAAATTCATCCATTGTGACCACACGCTTATTGCGACGTGCAGCAAATAAAGCCGCTTCATTGACTAAATTCGCTAATTCTGCACCAGAATAGCCCGGCGTTCCACGTGCTAGTACCGATAAATCAACATCAGATCCTAGAGGCACTTTACGCACATGCACTGCAAGAATTTGTTCTCGACCTTTCATATCCGGTAAGCCAATTTGTACTTGGCGGTCAAAACGACCTGGACGGAGTAAGGCAGGATCTAAAATATCAGCTCGGTTGGTTGCTGCAATAATGATGATGCCACTATTAGCTTCAAATCCATCCATTTCAACTAGCATTTGGTTTAATGTTTGTTCACGTTCATCATGCCCGCCCATTGAGCCTGCGCCACGTTTTCGGCCTACAGCGTCAATTTCGTCAATAAAGATGATACAAGGCGCATGTTTGCGCGCTTGTTCAAATAGATCTCGGACACGTGATGCTCCCACACCAACAAACATTTCAACAAAGTCCGAACCTGACATGCTGAAAAAAGGCACTTTGGCTTCGCCAGCGATTGCTTTTGCTAGTAATGTTTTACCTGTACCTGGAGGCCCAACCATTAAAATACCTTTTGGAATTCGTCCACCTAGTTTTTGGTATTTACCTGGATCTCTTAAAAAATCGACCACTTCAGTGACTTCTTGTTTTGCCTCTTCACTGCCAGCAACGTCGATAAATTTGGTTTTAACTTGGTCTGGCGTTAGCATTTTGGCTTTGCTTTTGCCAACTGACATTGGACCACCTTTACCACCACCTTGCATTTGGCGCATCATAAAGAGCCAGAACCCAATAAGTAAAATGATAGGGAACCAAGAAATAAATATGCTCATTATTAAACTTGGTCTTTCATCAGGTGCACCATAGACAGGTACTTTATTGGCTAACAAGTCATCCATTAGTTTTTCATCTAAATAAGGGATGTAAGTGACGTAGTTGCCATTATTTTTGGTTGTGGCAATAATTTCACGTCCTTTAATATGCACTTCTTGGAGATTACCAGCTGTGATATCGGAATTAAATTGGGTATAATTGACTTGAGGTCCGCTATTGGATATTGAACTGAATTGGTTAAATACAGTAATCAATACTACAGCAATAACTCCCCAGATCAGTAAATTCTTTACCATGTCGTTCAAAAGAAAAACCTCTCATAAAAATTAACAGTTACGACTAAATTTAACGAAGTATGGTACTACAAAATTATACAACTGGCTACTTCATCCCCATTGCAACAATATAAACTTCTCGAGACCTAGCTCGCGAAGCCTCTGGCTTACGAATTTTGACTGTTTTAAACATCAAACGTACCTGTTTTAGGTATTCTTCAAATCCTTCACCTTGAAACACTTTGACAATAAAATTACCATTAGGCGCAAGCACATCTCTACACATCTCTAATGCAAGCTCTACTAAATACATGGCTCTGGGGATGTCAACAGCAGGTTGCCCGCTCATATTTGGCGCCATATCTGACATGACAACCTGAACTTTTTCTTCACCAACTCGCTCAAGTAACGCTTTTAGAACGGCTTCGTCCCGAAAATCACCTTGCAAAAAGTCAACACCTACAATGGGATCCATTGGTAACAAATCACAAGCAATAATGCGACCTTTGTTACCTATAAGTGATGCAACATATTGTGACCAACCACCAGGAGCTGCACCTAAATCAACAACGGTAATACCTGGTTTGAATAATTTGTCACTTTTTTGTATTTCTTCAAGTTTAAACCACGCTCGAGATCGTAGCCCTTTTTTTTGCGCTTGTTGTACAAAGCGATCATTAAAATGCTCATTGAGCCAACGTGTTGAGCTTGCAGAGCGTTTTTTGTTACTCACTGCGAATAAATCCTTAATGTAAAGAGGTCACTTTATTGATTACAAATATATATAAGGGTAGAATAACAAAATTGCAACTTAATATGATAAAAAATTTAATGAATTTATCGAATAAACAAAAACAGTACTTAAAAGGCGAAGCCCATCATTTAAAACCTATTGTCATGATTGGTGCTAACGGGTTTACCGAAGGTGTACTTGCCGAAATTGACAATGCCTTAAATTTCCATGAATTAATTAAAATTAAGGTTTCTGCTGAAGATCGTGAAACTAAAAAGCTTATTTGCGATGCCATTATTCGTGAAACCAAGGCTTTGCCAGTGCAATTGGTGGGTTCTAATTTTACTATTTTTAGACCAAGTGAAGATAAGAAAATCACTTTACCTAAATAAATACGACAACAGGGCTATCAGCCCTGTTTGTTATTTATAATGTATTGAAGATTAGATATATTCCACTTTAATAATATCAAATTCCACATCACCACCTGGCGTTTTAATTTGTACTGTATCGCCATCTTCTTTGCCGATTAAACCTCTAGCAATCGGTGAATTGACTGAAATAAGATTTTGCCTGTAATCTGCCTCATCATCACCTACGATACGATAGGTTGTTTCTTCGTCTGTTTCTACATTGATAACGGTTACTGTTGCACCAAAAATAATACGCCCAGTATTTTTTACTTTAGTTATGTCAATAATTTGTGCTTGTGAAAGTTTGCCTTCAATTTCTTGAATACGGCCTTCACAAAAGCCCTGCTGTTCTCTTGCGGCATGGTATTCAGCATTTTCTTTTAAATCGCCGTGAGCTCTTGCTTCAGCTATGGCTGCTGTTATTTGTGGTCTTTTGACATTTTTGAGCTCTTCAAGTTCGGCTCGTAATAATTCAGCTCCCTTAACCGTCATTGGGATTTGTTTCATCTAGGTATCTCCCGTTTTTACTTATAGTAAATAAAAATAACTCTCCCTTATCTTAATCAAAGAAGGGGAAAGTGAGTTGTTCAGTTATTATTTAAAAACATATAATGAAAGTTTATATCTTAACTGTAAAACCAACTTAACCACAAATCATTTATACGCAATGAGGTGCTATTTTGGTTAAAATCAGTTATCGTAATGCAATTATTCATAGTTCATTATAACAATTAAATTTATTTATGCGACGATTACGATTTTATATCATCATTTTTCTATTCATTTTTTGGCTTTTAGTTTTGTTGTCTTATTTTGTTGTGCAAACCTCTTTTGGCGCTAAAGTAGTTAGTCAGCAATTATCTAGATTAAGTTCTTATACAATTTCAATAGGCAACGTTCATCATTCGTTTTCAAATTTCTATGAATTGGCTTTTGATGAAGTCGTGGTGAGCGATAATAAGCAAGAATTTATTCATATTCCTAAATTAGTGATAGGATTGGATAAAAGCAATCTTTGGCAATTATCCCACTTTAATTATATTACCATTATTAACGGTGCGGTTGCTGATACTCACTTTGGCCACTATACCTTTTCAAGCAATATGCTAAAATTTGTTAATTCAAACGTTGATGTTCTGGCCAACAATGGAAAAGACAAACTTTCATTCAATAAAATTAATGGGGGCATTCAACCTTTTATTTCATCGGGAGCAGGTCAATATCAATTTGATTTTTCTTCACAAGATGTTTTAGTGAATCAAATTCCAATAAAATCACTACTTATTCAAGGGTTCCATCGCGATGGTGTTACAACGATTACTAATTTAGGTGGAAATATTCATAATGGCTTTTTTGTGAGTAAATTAAAAGTACTTGCTGATAATAGTTTGAATATTGATCAATTAAAGTTACATAATATCAATTTCCAATCAACAGATGACGTGTTTTGGAGCAACTATTCCCATATTTTGCCAAAATTAACTATTAAGCAATTATCAATACTTGAAAGTAGTATACAATTGCCTCATTTTTTAATTGAGAAAGGCAATATTGAAGCAACCAATCTTTGTTATGATGATAAATGGCGTTTTGAGCAAAGTTCTTTTACTTTTAATGCTGATAATGTTGTTTTACATGAGCAGTCATTTTCGTCGGTATTGGTTCAATTATCATCCGATAATCAAGCAGTGACGATTCAAAAAGCGTTAGCGAAATGGAATAAAGGCAGTATAAATTTTTCTGGAAAATGGAAAGATAATGACCTACAGCTAGAGAAATTAACATTAGCCGATATCAATTATGACGTTCCTGAAAAATTTGAGCTACCCGTGTTACCCGATATTTTTAAGCATATTATAGTTGATAAGCTTGATATTTTACAAAGTTTAATAATTAGAAAATACAGTGATTTCCCGTTTAGCCTATATAATTTTCAAGCTTCAGGTTCAAATGTTGTTTTAGCTGAAAATCAAAAATTAGGCATATTTTCAGGAACTGTGTTTTTTAAATCAGAAAAAGGTTCGTTCAATAAAATTGATATTCGTTATCCAGATCTGGTTCTAAAATTTGATTCTCAACATCATGCTTTATTAACTTTTGGCTCTTTAGTTGATAGTGGCATGATAGAATCCCAAGTGGATATTGATCTGTTGCAAAATGAACCGTTATCTTTGAAATTTAATGCATATAATATCACCAGTTCGTTGTTAGAAGACTGGAAATTGGTAAAGCAACCTCCAACAGCGATAAATTATTCAGCTAATTTACATGGACAATTTCGACCATTTAGCTTTGCAGGGGTGTTTTCGACAAACGAGGGAAATGATTATATTATCAATCTTGAGCATTGATTTTTATAAAAGCATCGTTATATAACTGGTTAAGATGTATAAGATGCGCTTTCTATGTGTGTTTGAGCGTGAAAGCTCAACAATTAGTATGATATGAGGGTGTTATTTTGCTTGTAAGATTAGATAAATGGCTTTGGGCTGCAAGATTTTATAAGTCTCGCTCATTAGCTCGAGAAATGGTTGAAGGTGGTAAGGTACATTATAATGGTCAGCGCTCTAAACCAAGTAAAACTGTTGAAGTTGGGGCCATTTTAACGCTTCGCCAAGGTTTGGATCAAAAAACAATTCAAATTTTAGCTATTAGCGAGCAACGAAAAACTGCTACTGAGGCTCAACAACTTTATCTAGAAACTGCCGATAGTATTGTTAAACGAGAAGCAATGGCACAAGCACGTAAACTCAATGCATTGACAATGCCGCATCCCGATAGAAGACCTGATAAAAAGGAGCGGCGCGATTTGATTAAATTTAAATACAATAGGCAACAAGGTGACAACAATTAATATGGATACTTTAAATCGTTTTTTATTTGATAATCATCCGATTCGTGGTGAAATTACCCGTCTTGAGCAGACGTATGAAGCGATTTTAGATAATCATTCATACCCAATTGCGGTACAAAAATTACTTGGTGAATTGTTGGTTGTAACCAGTTTATTAACCGCAACACTAAAATTTGAAGGTGATATTGCTGTGCAGTTGCAGGGTGATGGCGCTTTATCTTTAGCGGTAGTGAATGGTAATGATCAACAACAGTTACGTGGTGTTGCTCGAGTTAACGGCGAGATCGCTGATAATGCGACGCTTAAAGATATGGTAGGTAATGGTTATGTTGTTATCACTATCACACCAAAACACGGTGAGCGTTATCAAGGAATTGTCGGATTAGAAAAAGATACGCTTATTGGTTGTATCGAAAACTATTTTATGCAATCGGAACAACTGCCAACGCGCTTATTTGTCAAAACGGGAGTGTATAATAATAAGCCAATGGCAGCAGGCATTTTATTGCAAGTTTTGCCCGCTCATGAAAACCCCTATGAATCATTTGAGCATCTTAGTGCATTAACTGAGACAATGACTAGCGATGAGCTGTTTCAGCTTCCGACTGATGAGATTTTATACCGCCTATATAATCAAGAAGACGTACGCCTTTTTGAAACACAGGATATTATTTTTAAGTGCGGATGTTCACGCCAACGTTGCGAGAATAGCTTAATGACCTTACCAAATAATGAGGTTGATGAAATTCTAGCTGAACAGGGCGGCAAAATTGATATTCATTGTGATTATTGCGGAAAGCATTATTTATTTGATTCAATCGATATTGCCGAAATGAGAAGCAAACATAACTTTAGTTATCATTGATATTGCAGATAAAAAGAACCACTAAAACTTATAAAGTTTTAGTGGCAAAGTGAAATATAGGGAAATTAAACCCGCATTTAGTCTATCAGAATTGGCAAAAGATACCAATTTTTTTAACAGTTTCATGTAATTTTTTATTAAAGACACTGATAAACCTGCTTTTCATTAATAAAAATTTAGAATAAAGAACATATTTGATCTAAATTTTTGTCTAACTAACATATATTATCTATATAGATATCTTCAACAAGAGCGTGTTGATTACTGATCTTCCATTTAATATTAAAATGGTAAAGCGTCAGTCCATAGGTTTGTTCATTAATTTTTTTTTGTTTGTAGGCAGGCCTTGGATCTTGAGAAATAACTTGGGTAATGAGCTCAGTGAGCTGAGGATAATCCTGTTTTTGTAAATCTAAAATTAATTGTGCTTTTTGTGAAAATGTAACAGTTAGCTTTTCTTCTGGTGTAGATTGTGCGTATCCTGCAAATGCATCTGAATGGCTGTCACAATAAGGAATATAAGGCTTGATATCAATAATTGGTGTGCCATCGACTAAATCTAGGCTACCTAGTTTTAAAATGACCTGTTTATTTTCAACAAGGATGTCTTTTAATTCAACAGCAGAAAGCCCTATATGGTTAGGTCTAAATGGTGAACGTGTAGCAAATACTCCCATTGTTTTATTGCCGCCTAAACGCGGAGGGCGTACGGTTAATCTCCATTTTTCAGGAGCAATATGGTGAAACAGGAATAATAGCCATAAATGTGAAAACTGTTCCAGCCCTTTAACACTGACGGGATCATTGTAAGGCGCTAATAAGTAAAGCTCGCCTTGTCCTGCGTTAACTAAATTAGGTTGCCTTGGCACAGCAAATTTTTCACTATAAGGGGAACGGATTATGCCGATTGGCTTTATTTGATATGTCATTGTTTATTGATTTATAGAAAATTTTTAAGTGGATTGGTTTATTTTCTTTATGCTAATCGTTTTCATGCTAATAGCTTTTATGCTAATAGCTTTCCGCCGATAACAGAAGCCGGCGGAATTGATAGTAATAAGTATTTATTGTAAGTTATTACCAACCGCGAATAGCGCCACCATTAAAGATTTGGTTAGCTTTTTCTGCCACTGCGTCAGTTTGGTATGCTTTAACAAAGTTTTTTATGCTTTCATTCTCTTTGTCAGCTTCACGAGAAACAATAATGTTAACATAAGGGGATTCTTTATCTTCTACAAAAATACCATCTTTACTTGGTGTTAAGTTGGCTTGCCCTGCAAAGGCGTTATTGATAATTGCAAGATCAACTTGAGCATCATCTAATGAACGTGGCAACATTGGTGCTTCAAGTTCAACGATCTTATAGTTGTAAGGATTGCTAGTGATATCAAGTACAGTAGGCAATAAACCTTTAGATTTATCAACTGTAATCATGCCTTCATGTTGTAATAATAATAACGCTCGTCCTAAGTTGGTTGGGTCATTAGGAATAGCAATAGTTGAATTAGCTGGAATAAAGAAGGTTTCACCGCGTGGTGATGTCACTTTTACACCTTCACCTGTTTCTGTTGATTCTTCAATCGGTTTTAATTTGCGAGAATAGCTTGAAATTGGATAAACAAATGAGTTTCCAACAACAGCTAATTTATAGCCACGTTCTTTTATTTGCTCATCTAAATAAGGCTTATGTTGGAACGCGTTTACTTCAATTAAGCCATCATTTAATGCTTGGTTTGGTGTAACGTAATCGTTAAAAATAACTAGTTCAACATCTAAATTATAAAGATCTTTTGCTTGTTGTTTAGCTACTTCGGCAACCTCTTGTTCAGGACCAGAAATCACTCCTACTTTGATAGAACTTACTTTAGCAGGCTCTGCTGATTTGTTATCTGTTGTAGCTGGTTGTTTATTATTATCACAGCCAGTTAAAAAAAATGTACTTACCAATGTGCTAATAAGTACTAGCTTTTTAATAGACATATATTTCTCCCAAAATTAATGATGTGTAACTCGTTTAACAATCCTATTGCCAATAAATTGAATAATAAAGACAATAATAATTAATATAACCAAAACAGTATTCATTATAGCAGGCTTGTAGCCGTTGTAACCATATTGAATAGCTAGTTGTCCAAGACCTCCAGCGCCAACGGCTCCGGCCATCGCAATGTATCCTGTCAAAGTAATTAAGGTAATCGTCATGCTATTAACAATTACAGGTAATGATTCAGGTAATAAAACCTTATATATAATTTGAAATGGTGTTGCTCCCATTGAGCGAGCCGCCTCAATTAACCCTTTAGGTACATCTAACAATGCATTTTCAATCATGCGTGCAATTAATGGCGATACACCAATACTTAACGGTACTACAGCTGCTTGTTTACCTATAAAGGTTCCCATTAACAACGTGGTAAAAGGAATAATCCATACAATTAGTATAATGAACGGAATAGAACGAAATATATTAGTAATAAATGAAATAGCACTATTAGTTATATAGCAATCTAAGATCTGCCCTTTGCGTGTTGTATAAAGCAATATTCCAATAGGTAATCCAATCACTGTTCCCCAAAAACCCGATAGAAAGATCATATAAAGGGTTTCATCAGTGGCTTGTGCCATTTTCAATAGCATAGCTTGATTAAAACCATTGTATGATGAACAAAAAGCAACAAAGTCACCCCAAAAGCTGTATTGGGATAAATAATGAAATAGTGATTCGAAAGGTTTAAAGGAAGGAATAAAATCAAACATAGCCGAGAACCTCTACTTGGGTATTATTTTTTATTAAAAATTGAATTGCTGGTGCCATACTTTTCGGGTTCCCTTTCATTTCTGCTAGCATTAAGCCAAATTTAACCCCCCCTGCATAATCCATTTGTGCACTAATAATATTACTATCAATTTCAAATTCTTTAGCAATTTGCGATAACAAGGGGGAGTCGACAGAAACTCCCGTAAACTCTAAACGTACTAAAGGATTGAGCCCTTCTTTTGGTTCAGGTGATAGCCTTGTTAAATAATCATCAGGAATATTAAGATGCAAGGTTGATTGAATAAATTGTCGTGCAATATCTGTTTTTGCATGTGAGAACATTTCACCTACTGATGATTGTTCAACCAATTCTCCATTGCTGATCACTGCTACTTGATCACAAATTTGTTTTACTACATCCATTTCATGTGTGATTAATAAAATGGTTAGCCCTAATTTTTGGTTGATATCTTTTAATAATGCCAAAATTGAATGAGTGGTTTCAGGATCAAGGGCACTTGTTGCTTCATCGCATAATAAAACTTTGGGCTCACTTGCTAAAGCTCGGGCAATGGCAACACGTTGTTTTTGACCGCCAGACAAATTGGAAGGATAAGCATCGGCTTTTTCAGCTAAGCCAACTAATTCAATTAATTCATTAACCTTTTGCTTGATTTTTGATTTTGGGGTTTGGCTTAATTCAAGAGGAAATGCAATATTATCAAATACTGTCCGTGAAGAAAGTAAGTTGAAGTGTTGAAAAATCATGCTTATCTTTTGACGTATTTTGATTAACTTTCTATTTGGTAGATGTGTTATTTCTTGATTATCAAAAAAAATTTTACCACTAGTCGGTTTTTCTAGAAGATTAACACAACGAATAAGTGTGCTTTTTCCTGCCCCTGATTTACCGATAACACCATAAATTTTTCCTTGAGGAACATGTATTGTAATGTCTTTTAATGCATGAATTGGCGTTTTATTATGTTCGAATATTTTCGAAATATGTTGTAACTGTATCATAATATATAAAAATAAAATGTGAATAGGCGAATATTAAGACGTCTAGACATCTAAGTCAATCGATAATATGCTATGTGAAGTAGAGCAATACCTAAATTAAAAGGAAAAGAGTCAATATGAAACCAGCTATTTTTTTAGATCGAGATGGTACTATTAATGTAGATTATAATTATGTGCATACCATTGATAAATTTCATTTTATTGATGGTGTTATTGATGCGATGCAAGAGCTCAAGAAAATGGGTTTTTTGTTAGTCATCACAACAAACCAATCAGGTATTGCCCGAAACATATTTACTGAAGAACAATTTCACACGTTGACAGAATGGATGGATTGGTCACTACAAGATCGCGGTGTTGATTTAGATGGTGTGTATTATTGCCCTCATGATCCGTTAATTGATAACTGTGAATGTCGCAAACCAAGTCCCGGTATGATTCAAACAGCAGCCAAAGAACTAAAAATTGATATTGCTAATTCCTATATGGTTGGGGATAGAGTGTCTGATTTATTGTCGGGTAAAAAAGCGGGTGTTAAAAAAACCGTATTAGTAAAAACGGGTGATACCATAACAGAAGAAGCATTAGAACAAGCTGATTGGGTTATTGATAGTTTGGCTGATCTGCCAAAAAGAATAAAAAACCAATCTTGATTGTGGTTTTAACTAATACAGTGTTTAGATTAAACGCTGTATTAAAGTGATACTTTTAAGTCTTAGTGAGGCAATGGTTAATCCAATAAAACAGGCACTAATAAAAGTAACAACAGTTATACCTAGCTGATTTATAGAAAAAGAATAGTTGCCAAATATAAAAATAAGCAAAGTAATAAGTACTATTAAGCTCCAATATGGAAAATCAACTTTATCCTGTTTAGATGTTACAATTGGTAAATAATAAATAGTCCCACCAAACTCATACCGATTAATGAACTACCATGTTGTAATAATTTATAAATTGGAATTTCCATTTTCCCTATATTAACAGTATTTTGTAATAAACTGAAAGTTGAACAAAGCACCCCCCCAATGCTGACAGCAATATTTATTCCAGTTGAAAGTTAAATAATTAGCAAATCACCTATAAAAGAAATTAGGTAAATTTTTAATTAAAGTATTTCGGACAATAAAATGAAAAATATAAGTCATAACTAGGGTCATTGATAAATCAAATAAAAATATACCAGCTAGACTATGACTTAAAGTGCTTTTTACCTCCATTCTTAAGAAGTATTCAAAATCGGGCACCATACTACCAATAATCAAAGCCGTCATAGAAAATAGGTGGGGTTTCTTATATAGAGGTAATATAATAGCAGGATGAGCGAATGTAAAAGGCATTTTTTATTCTAACTTAATAAAGCGTGTTTAATTTGAAGTTATTTTGTCTGTTATAAAAAATATAATTAACTAGCAAAGATATTAAAATTTGCATTTACAATAACTAACTTTAGTTTGTTTTTAGCTCATCTTGAATAAAAAAAACGCAAACAAGAATAAAATGCACAATAACCCCTTGCGCGAATTTTTAAAGTCCCTATAATGCGCATCCACTGACACGGCGTCAGCGAAAAGCTGAGGCAAGTTAGTGAAAAAAGTAAGATCAAAAATTTTGAAAAAAAGATCTTGACGAATAAAAAAGGTTAGCGTAGTATACGCAACCCTTAAGACAGCGAAGTAAATTAACGGAAGGTTGATTTAGAAAAGCTGTTAGCTCTTTAAAAATAAGAAACAGACAATCTGTGTGGGCACTTGCGAGACAAAAGATTAAAGTCTACGGACTAAAAAATTAAGTCTTGATAAGTGACACTGAAGATTCATTTGAATATGTCAGAGACAGTTATTGAGCATCAAACTTTAAATTGAAGAGTTTGATCATGGCTCAGATTGAACGCTGGCGGCAGGCTTAACACATGCAAGTCGAACGGTAACATAAGTGCTTGCACTTGATGACGAGTGGCGGACGGGTGAGTAAAGTATGGGGATCTGCCGAATGGTGGGGGACAACAGTTGGAAACGACTGCTAATACCGCATAAAGTTGAGAGACCAAAGCATGGGACCTTTGGGCCATGCGCCATTTGATGAACCCATATGGGATTAGCTAGTAGGTGGGGTAAAGGCTCACCTAGGCGACGATCTCTAGCTGGTCTGAGAGGATGGCCAGCCACACTGGAACTGAGACACGGTCCAGACTCCTACGGGAGGCAGCAGTGGGGAATATTGCACAATGGGGGGAACCCTGATGCAGCCATGCCGCGTGTATGAAGAAGGCCTTCGGGTTGTAAAGTACTTTCGGTGATGAGGAAGGTGTTGTATCTAATAGGTGCAACAATTGACGTTAATTACAGAAGAAGCACCGGCTAACTCCGTGCCAGCAGCCGCGGTAATACGGAGGGTGCGAGCGTTAATCGGAATGACTGGGCGTAAAGGGCATGTAGGCGGATAATTAAGTTAGGTGTGAAAGCCCTGGGCTCAACCTAGGAATTGCACTTAAAACTGGTTAACTAGAGTATTGTAGAGGAAGGTAGAATTCCACGTGTAGCGGTGAAATGCGTAGAGATGTGGAGGAATACCGGTGGCGAAGGCGGCCTTCTGGACAGATACTGACGCTGAGATGCGAAAGCGTGGGGAGCAAACAGGATTAGATACCCTGGTAGTCCACGCTGTAAACGATGTCGATTTGGAGTTTGTTGCCTAGAGTGATGGGCTCCGAAGCTAACGCGATAAATCGACCGCCTGGGGAGTACGGCCGCAAGGTTAAAACTCAAATGAATTGACGGGGGCCCGCACAAGCGGTGGAGCATGTGGTTTAATTCGATGCAACGCGAAGAACCTTACCTGGTCTTGACATCCACAGAATCCTGTAGAGATATGGGAGTGCCTTCGGGAACTGTGAGACAG
>NZ_LZGZ01000038.1:0-6363 GCF_001690515.1 Gilliamella sp. Fer4-1
AGTTTACCTATTTTGGTTTTTATTGTAATTTTCTTGGATTAAAACATGAGGTGCAATTTTAAACTCGGTGAAGTGAAGACAATAGAAAGGTGATTTATACTCGCTACTTCGCACCACCACAGTTTAACGACTGCGATGCATTATAACCACTTTTCTAGGAAGGTATGATACCCGATTTTCGTATTATTCCAAGTTGGAAAAAATAAAAAAAGGTAGTTCAACGACTCAATAGATATCCTTCGACAATAGATTGTGAGATAACATAATCAAGCCTATCAAGCACATGATTCGTTAAATCGATATGGTTTAACTAATTGTTGTGATTATATTGAATCTTTTTTACACCAAATAGATAATAGGTAAACTAAAATTAGTTACTTTTTCTGTTAATACTATGATATAAGAAGAAAAACTTTTCGGCCTCGACTAAAGACGTATGTTATTACTTAATTATATTGGCTTTACTAAGTCAAAAAGATGTTGTTTAATTTGCAAAAAAAATTAATAATTACTGACAACTTTACAATTTGTTATTTTTTGTATAGAATAAATGCGCTTTCCTGAATCGTGCTGCTGCAGGAAAACAGTAATTATCTTCTTAACAGAGGAGACCGTTTTTTATTGTTTTCTAGGTGGCAATGATGTCTACATTTACCCGTTTACAAAAACGTTTATCCCGACTAGGGATTGAAAGTCATTTTTATAATGATATTTATACTTTTAATCAACAAAATACGACCGCTCAAGTTTTATTACCGCAGGCTTTACCTTTAGAAGAAAAAGCTGTCAAGCAGTTACTGGATTTTGCATCGGTCAAGGTACCTAATAGCTTAGGACACGTGTGTGCCGCTCGAGCTACTCCCGATTTTCACCCAGGTGCAATTGCGCCAGTGGGCAGTATTGTGGCAACAACGGAAGATTTAATTATTCCAGCAGCTATTGGCACTGATATTAACTGTGGTATGCGACTTTTAACAACGGGCTTAAGTTATGATCAAGTGCATGGCCAAAAATCAACAATTATTGCGCAACTAAAACGTGTATTATTGCAAGATGAGCGAGATGTTCCTGTTACGCCACAATCCTTTCAAGCGTTGTTTGATCAAGGAATCGCAGAATGGATTGCAGCATTACCACAACAAGGTTTGTGGCAAGAGGTTAATGTTAAGCGATTACTTGCCGAAATTAATCAAATATCAGGACAGACGTTAATCACTGCCGATAGCAAATACGCGCCAGAAGCCTTTTTTGAGTCACGCAGTATTATCCGTCCAGCAAGCTTAGGTACCGTTGGTTCAGGTAACCATTTTGTTGAGTTACAAATTGTTGATGAAATCCTAGATCGATACTTAGCTTATCAAATGGGGCTAAAGAAAGATGCTGTTGTGATAATGATTCATACTGGTTCACGAGATGTGGGATTTTATATTGGCAAGCGTTGGCAAGATAAAGCCAAAGAATTATGGCCAGTAAACGAAAAATATCCAACATCAGGATTATTTGGTTTGGCCGATGATAATGCTCAAAATTACTTGCAAGCTATGGGCGTTGCAGCACGTTATGCTTGGATCAACCGAATTGTTATCACGGAATTGATACGTAAAGAATTCATGGCGATTTTTAAACACGATAATAGTCAGTTAATCGTGGATATTTCGCATAATATTATTTTACCTGAGCATGGCATGAATATTCACCGCAAAGGAGCAACGCCAGCTAACCAAGGGGAAATCGTATTAATTCCCGGCTCGATGGGCGATTACTCTTATGTGGCGGTTGGTAAAGGGAATTCAGATTGGTTATGGTCTTGCTCGCATGGTGCGGGTAGAGCTGAAAGACGGCAATCAATGCGTAGCAAAAAAGTGGTGACTGATAAGGTTAATTTGCCATGGCAATGTGTTACCTTAAAAGAGGAACGTCTACGTGAAGAAGCTCCTGCTGCCTATAAACCGATTACGCCAGTAATCGAATCGCAAGAAAATGCTGATCTAATTCAGTCTGTGGTAAAACTTAAACCTTGGATCACGTTTAAAGCGTGATTAAGCAAACAGCCCAAGCTTTGTTAGTTTGGGCTGTTTTTATAATCAATTGCTATTTTTTAATTTTTACTATTGTATTATGTTTATGTTGCCGTATCACTAGGTATTGAGTGTGGAATAAATTGCGTAGTAAAAAGTTTTAAAGATTGAGCTTGTTTTACTCATCCAGCTCTCAGCATTATTACTTAATAAGTTTGAGGCAATATTTTTTAATCGATTTGGCATTCACATATAACAATCGGCAATTTCTATGTAAGTAAGAAAAATACAATAAGTAGGTTTATTATAGAATTTAGTGACAGAATTAACTGTCACTTTTATTATCCATTATTATTTTTTTCCTCTATACAGAAACAAGCAATTTTATGTTCGTTATAATTAATAAGTTGCGGTTGTTCAATTGTGCAACGTGGAAATGCTAAACGGCACCGAGCATTAAAAGCACAACCCAAAGGAGGATTAAGAGGACTTGGTAATTCCCCTTCTAATTTGATTCTATCTCGTCTAAGATCTGGATTTAATCTTGGTGTTGCTGATAATAGCGCTTGAGTGTATGGATGTTCAGGGTTACGATAGATTTCATCTTTCCGCCCTTGTTCAACGCAACGCCCTAAATACATCACCATTACGTCATCAGCAATATGTTCAACAACCGAAAGGTCATGAGAAATAAAAACATAAGATAAACCTAGATCTTGCTGTAGATCCATCATCAGATTTAGCACTTGTGCACGCACAGAAACATCTAGTGCTGAAACGGGCTCATCAGCAACCACTATTTCAGGATCAAGCATTAAACCTCTTGCGATAGCAATGCGTTGACGTTGTCCCCCTGAAAACATATGTGGATAACGATTATAAAACTCTTCTTTTAACCCAACTTTTTTCATCATTGATAGTACTTTTGCTTTACGATCATTGGCTGTTAAATCGGTATTGATAATTAGC
Organism: Gilliamella sp. Fer4-1; assembly: GCF_001690515.1. Taxonomy (NCBI): domain Bacteria; kingdom Pseudomonadati; phylum Pseudomonadota; class Gammaproteobacteria; order Orbales; family Orbaceae; genus Gilliamella; species Gilliamella sp. Fer4-1. Next base: position 2,988 of record NZ_LZGZ01000038.1, read on the forward strand.
GGTTCTTCTAATATGGAACCGATTTTTTTGCGTGGATTGAGTGATGAGTATGGATTTTGGAAAACAATTTGGATCTTTTGGCGACGCAATTTTTTAGCTTGCAGATCATCATCCAATAGATTCTGATCTTTAAAATAAAGTTCTCCTGATGTGGGTTTTTCGATCATGGTCAATAATCTTGCTAATGAGGATTTACCACAACCCGATTCACCAACAATCGCCAGTGTTTTGGCTTTACCTAATGTAAAAGATACACCGTCAACGGCTTTAACTTGTTTAGCTTCAGAAAAGAATCCCGTTTTAACATGATAATATTTTGTCAGGTTTCGGGCATCAAGCAGTAATTGTTTATTTTCCATATTATTGTTCATATTGTGGTATCCCTTCGCTTGATAATGGATAATGGCATTTTACTTTTCTAGTTGCAGAATAACTCATTAATGCGGGTTCTTCGGTATAACAGCGTTCGGTAGCATAAGGACAACGCGGATTGAGTAAACAGCCCGTTGGCCGATCATATTTTCCTGGAACGACACCCGCTAATGATGCTAATCGTTCTTTGTCTTGCGTAAATTCTGGCAGCGAGCGTAATAATGCTTGTGTGTAAGGATGTAATGGTTTTTTAAAGATGATTTCAGCATCACCTATTTCAACGACTTGTCCAGCATACATCACAATAATTTTTTGTGCCGCTTCTGAAACTAGCGCTAAGTCGTGTGTAATAAGAACTAATGCCATGTTATTTTTGCGTTGCAACTCAAGCAATAACTCGATAATTTGCCCTTGAATTGTAACATCAAGCGCGGTTGTTGGTTCATCAGCAATTAAGAGCTTTGGGTTACATGCAATGGCTATTGCGATCATGACGCGTTGGCTCATGCCACCAGATAACTGATGCGGATAAACATTTAATCGATTTTCTGCATCAGCAATACCCACTAATTTAAGCAATTCAATCGCTCTTGCTTTGAGTGCTTTTTTACTGCCACCTTGGTGAATTTTCAAGGTTTCAATGATTTGGTAACCTATGGTAAAACATGGGTTTAAGCTCGTCATCGGATCTTGAAAGATCATTGCCACATCTGCACCTACAATTTTACGACGCATTTTGGTTGAGATTTGTTGCAGGTCTTTACCATCAAAATATAATGCATTGGCATTGACTTTACCTGGAAAATCAATTAATCCCATTATGGCGAGTGAACTCACTGACTTTCCTGAGCCTGATTCACCCACAATGCCAACAACTTGCCCTTGTTCAACGTCATAACTAATGTGGTCTACCGCTTTAAATCCACCAAATTGAACAGATAATTCTTTTACTTCTAATAGTGCCATGACTGTATCTCCATTACTGCTTCAATTTAGGATCCAGTGCGTCTCGCAAACCATCTCCCATTAAGTTGAAAGCTAACACTGTCATTAAAATTACTAATCCCGGAAAGGTGACTACCCACCATGCAGATTGTGCAAATTGCAATACGTCAGCAAGCATTGTTCCCCATTCAGGGGTTGGTGGTTGTGCACCCATACCTAAAAAACCTAATGCCGCCATGTCTAAAATCGCATTTGAAAATCCTAATGAAGCTTGCACAATTAATGGTGCTAAACAGTTTGGCAGAATATTTATAAACATCTGCCGTAAAGCACCAGCCCCAGCAACTCGGGAGGCAATCACATAGTCTTTATTAATTTCAGCAAGCGCTGCTCCGCGGGTTAAACGGATATAATGAGGTAACGCAACAAAAGCTAATGCGATTGAGGCATTAACAATCGATGGACCAAATATCGCAACTAAAACAAGTGCAAGTAATAAACTGGGTAAAGCAAGCATGATATCGACAGCACGCATAATGATGTTGTCTAAAAAACCACCTACATAACCGGCAATCAATCCTACTGTAATCCCTAAAATCAATGAGATGATGACGACCAAGCAACCAACTAATAAAGATAAACGAGCACCATAAATGAGCCTCGATAAGATATCTCTCCCCACATCATCTGTTCCTAAAATAAATTGCCAGCTACCATCTTTCATCCAAACAGGTGGCGCTAATAAGGCATCTCTAAATTGTTCAGAAGGAGAATGTGGTGCAACTAAATTAGCAAAAATAGCGAGTAAAACAACAATAATAATAAAGGCTAATCCAACGACAGCGCCTTTATTTTTTGAAAAATAAAACCAGAACTCACGCATAGGCGTTAATGGCTTAGGCTCAACCAAACTGATGTCTTTCGTATTGGTCGATTCAGTAATAACCTGTTTATTCATCTGTAAACACACTCTTATTTATGTCTAATACGCGGATTGATAACGCTGTACAACATATCAACTAATAAATTCACCAAAATAATCATGACCGCAACAAGTAAAACACCACTTTGCACTACGGGATAATCTCGACGTTGTAGCGCTTCAATTAACCAACGACCAATTCCTGGCCATGAAAAGACGGTTTCGGTCAATATTGCACCAGCAAGCATTGTACCAACTTGTAAACCGATGACAGTCATCACAGGGATCATCGCATTGCGTAATGCATGAATAAGGATGATTCGCATTCGACTAACGCCTTTAGCTCGTGCTGTTCGAATATAATCCTCACTCAACACTTCTAACATAGAAGAACGGGTCATGCGGACAATGACCGCTAATGGAATGGTACCTAATACAATGGCAGGTAAAATTAAGTGAGTAACTGCGTCTATAAAATCTTCTTTTTCACCCCATAATAAAGTATCAACTAACATAAATCCGGTTAAAGGTTTACTTTCGTCTAAGAAAAGCATATCACTAACACGACCTGATACCGGAGTTAAATTTAAATGCACAGAAACTAACGTAATGAGCATCATTCCCCACCAAAAAATTGGCATGGAATAACCCGTTAAAGACAACCCGATCGCTGTATGATCAAATATTGAACCGCGTTTTACTGCTGCAAGCACGCCAATTGGAATCCCAAAACTAATTGCAAACAACATTGCGCAAAATCCAAGCTCAAAAGTTGCTTTAAATCGGGGGACAAATTCATCCCATACTGGAATTTGGCTTTTAAAAGAGATGCCTAAATCGCCATGAAACATGCCTATAATGTATTGAAAATATTGCTCATACAGTGGTTTGTCTAAACCAAATTGTGTTATTAGTTCAGCATGGCGTTCTGGTGTTAAACCTCGCTCTCCTGCAAGTATCGTAATCGGATCACCAGGAATAAGGTGAACGAAAATAAAAGTCAGCAGTGTAATGCTGATAAAAGTCGGGATAAGTACACCTAACCGTTTTAAAATAAATTGAAACATGTAGTGGCTCTTAAATATTGCTTCTAAACTATCGTTTATAAAATAGATAATTTTATATAAATATATTTAT
>NZ_LZGZ01000039.1:0-1072 GCF_001690515.1 Gilliamella sp. Fer4-1
AAGTATATAATATGTCTAAATAACTTTTAATATCATTATTTCGTGAAACAATTAACCCGAATCCAAATTTTAGAAAGACTAAAGGATCATATTAAAGATCCAACAACAGAGCTAATTTATCAAACACCTTTTGAGCTACTAATCGCCGTTGTGCTTTCAGCACAAGCAACTGATGTGAGTGTAAACAAAGCCACTAAACCCTTGTTTGCTGTTGCCAATACTGCTGAGCAAATTTTGGCGCTTGGTATTGATAAATTAAAAAGTTATATCCGCACTATTGGGCTATATAATAGTAAGGCTGAGAATATTATAAAAACATGCCAAATTTTAGTTAATAAATATCAAGGCGAAGTGCCAGAAGATTTTAATTCGCTTATTGAACTGCCTGGCGTTGGACGAAAAACGGCTAACGTTGTCTTAAATACAGCCTTTGGCTGGCCAACTATTGCCGTTGATACTCATATATTTCGAGTCAGCAACCGCACTGGTTTTGCACCTGGAAAAACAGTTGAGGCTGTTGAAGAAAAATTGCTGAAAGTTGTACCTAAAGTGTACAAAATCAATTGCCACCATTGGCTAATTTTGCATGGCCGTTATACCTGTATTGCGCGTAAGCCTCGGTGCGGTTCTTGTGTGATTGAAGATTTATGCGAATTTAAAGAAAAAATTTACCCAGAGTGAGAATCATGCTAAATAAATTTAAATTAGATCATGAAGATATCGACTTATTTAAAAACAGTATTGGTAATATCAAAAAGATTAAGCAAGATACCGTTATTCATAAACCGATAAAACGCTCACAAAAAACGGTAGAAACAAAAAAATTACAACATGAAAAAGATCATGCTGAATTTTACTTTTCCGATAATTACCAACCATTATTGCAAGAAGATCCTATCCGCTATAGCAGAGAAAATGCTGATCCTTACGAAGTAAAAAAATTGCGCCGTGGATTTTATAATCCAGAATTCTTTTTAGACTTGCACGGGCTTACTCAACAAGAAGCTAAAAAAGAAATTGCAGCCCTTATCGCTGCATGTTTAAGAGAAAGAGCGCATTGTGCGTGTATTAT
>NZ_LZGZ01000040.1:0-1555 GCF_001690515.1 Gilliamella sp. Fer4-1
AATTATTTGGTGATACAAAAAATCTTTATAAAATACCCAAGTATCAAAGGCCCTATAAATGGGAAAGTGAGCAAGTTGAACAGCTATGGGATGACATATTAGAATCGTATGAAAATCATGTGCCAAATTACTTTCTTGGTTCTGTTATCACAGCTAATTCTCATGATGAACCTTTATCTCCTTACATTGATGTTGTTGATGGGCAACAAAGATTAACTACTTTAATGATACTATTTTGCGTAATACGCGATTATTTTCCACGCCTTAATGTAGATGATAATTCCAATCCACTTTCTGTAAATATAGATATTATTCGTTCTGCCATTATCTTTAATAGCCGCGCTTCACGTTTAAGGTTACATACCCATAGCTCTCATCAATCTGACTTTGAAACATATATTTTAAACGATGGAGCAACCAAAATATTATCTTCCCCATATAAATATCAAATTAAGAATGACCAAGAACCCAAATTCAAATTTATTAATACCGCACTAATTTTTAAAGAGAAATTGAATTCATTGCCCAAAAGCCAGCTTGGCAAGTTAATCAATTATCTATTTTACCAAGTTAAGATAATACGTATTGATTGTACTAGCCGTGATTTTGCTATTAAATTGTTTCAAGTACTTAATAATAGAGGTTTAGATTTAACTTCAGCAGACTTAATAAAAAGCTTTTTATTAGAAAAGCTTTATAAAAAATACAAAGATGATTTATCTACATCAAAATTAAAAGAAGAAAATTTTATGTCTGATTGGCGTGAAATGGAACAATATATTAAACAATGTGATGATATGAGTTTAAATGATTTGTTTATTATTTATGCCCATTATTTGTTGGGCTCAAACCAAAAAAAATCATTTACAGAAGAGCTACAAGACTTATTCGAAAATCAAGATCCAAATCAAGTCATATCCTCATTAAAGCTGTTTGTTATTAATTATTATGAAAAGATATATTGTTCAAAAGATAAAAATATTTATTCGTTTAGATATTTAAGATGGAGTAATTATTGGAAAGCAATATTAATGACCGCAATTACAACAGAGTATAAAAATTTTGATGACTTAGTTTTTGAACTAAGGCGATTTTATTATTTATATTGGATTGCTGGTAAAACATTATCGCAAGTAAAACAGACTTCTTTTAACATCATCAAAGCAGTCAAAGAAAAAAAACATATTAACTATTTAAGAGCTATTTTTTCTAATAAATTAAATTCGGAAAAGATTTACGAATTGGCAATATCACAATTAACTTCTAATGTGGTTGACAAAGAAGCTTGGATTAAACCTCTTTTGATTTTAATTGAATATGATTTAACCGATCAATCTAATCCTATTTTATTAAAACTTAATAACGACTTACATCTTGTAACATATATTACCCAAAAAATATAAAAGTATTTCTGCGTGGAGTTATATAACAGAAGAAGTAAAAAACAAATGGTTACATAGTATCGCTAATTTAACACTACTGAGTGGTAAAAAAAATATTGATGCTAGTAATAATCCTTTTAATATCAAAATGACTGTGTATCAAGGTAATCATA
>NZ_LZGZ01000041.1:0-5412 GCF_001690515.1 Gilliamella sp. Fer4-1
TTATTAATTTGTTAGTAGATTGATTAATTTAACATTTTACTGGTAAATCGTGTTTTTTAAATTGAGGTCATGATTATACAGGTTTCATCGTCTAGTTTTACGTACGTTCATCGCGGTACGCATAATGTATATTATGTTAAATAAGGTTGTTGTGAATTGAAAGATAAAGTTAAACGTAATTATCACCTATTATTAGATATTTTTTAAATATAATTAATGAACAATTGTTATTTTATTATAAAATATGATAACCTGCTCGTTTGATAAACTATAATTATTCTATTTAGTCAATATGCAAAATATTTTTAAGGCATTACGTTCAAACAGTTATTCTGTTCAATGTGAATTATGTAGTATAAGCTCTCTTTGTCTTCCCGCGTTACTTAACAATAATTTAGATAATGTATTAGAGCGTAAAATGTCTTATGCCAAAGATGAAATTATGGTTAAAGCAAACACACCATTTACTAAATTTTATATTATTCATTCTGGTGCATTAAAGACTTTTGTTACAACGCCTGATAATCATCAGCAAATTAATGGATTTTATTTACCTGGCGACATTGTTGGTTTAGATTCAATTTCAACAAAATTATATAACAACAATATCCAAGCGCTTTGCAATACACTTGTTTGCCAGCTTAATTATGATGAATTGATGTCGCTGGTTGATCACCAAAAAGATATTAGAGAAATGGTACTTAATTTACTAAGTTCTGATATTTATAATTATCAAAAATTAGTGCTTTGTTATTCTCAGAAAAAAGCCGATGAGCGATTAGCAACCTTTATATATTCACTTTATCAACGTTACAAACAAAGAGGTCATTCTTCATTAAATATTAAACTTATGATGAGCCGAGCCGATATTTCTAATTATTTGGGCTTAACAATTGAAACCGTTAGTAGAAATTTATCAAAGCTTCAAGAACAAAATATTTTATCAGTTAAAGGAAAACATATATTTATTAAAGATTTAAATGCATTGATGGATTTAGGCAAATAAATTTATTTATGTTAAAATAATCACAATAATTTATTGTAAGGTCTTAATATATGACAAGTTTAAAGAAAACATTTATTGCAGTAACTTTGGCTCTCACCCCTATTTCTTCATTTGCTGCCCAACAGTTAACTGAACAGCAGGCTAAAGATCTGCAGTCGTTTAAAAGCATAACTATCCGAGGGGCATTTTATACTGATAATGATTATGTTTTAGCTATGTCAAAAGCGGCAGATAAAGAAGGTGCGGCTTCTTTCTTTATAACAACAACCAATATCAGCCCGTCTAATGATACTTTACGTATTGTTTACGCTAAGCTATATAAAGCAGATGCAGCTAAAGCTGAAGAAAAAGCCGAAAATTTACGTAAATTCGAAGGAGTATATGAATATCCAAAATCTAAAGCAATCCGTTTAGAGCCTTTCAATATTGTACGAATTCGTGGATATTTTCCTAGTGAATATGATATAAACCAAGCAATTGCCAAAGAAGCCTCAGCAAAAGGTGCTTATGCCTATTATATCGACTCACGTAGCGAGCTTGGTAGCAATCTACAAATTGCTGCTTATTTGTTTAAGAAAGATGCACCAGAACGTAAACTTCAACCTGAAGACGCAATTCCATATGATTCTGAGGCTGGCCAACTCGCTCTTGCACAAGGCGGAGATGCGGCTATGCAAGTGGAAAAACCGGGATATTATTCTCCTTCAGCTTTTAATGAAAAATTTTATGCCGATAAATTTAATAATAAAGTAAAAGTTATTAGTGAACCAGTAAATAATACAAAAACATCTACAGTAAACAGCACATCTACATCTGAAGTTACAGCAGTGACGACAGAACCTCAACGCATAAATCGTTACACTGTAACGTTATCAGATGGGCGTAAAATTCAAGAATTAAATGATGCAACTGCGGCTAAAATGGTTGCCTTTGATACAATCAAATTTAGAGGCTACTATGTGACTGATCAGGAAATTTCTTATCAAGCAGGTAAACGCGCTATTGATGCTGGTGCTAAATATTATCATATCTCTCGAGTAGCCCATGACTCTAATGGGCCGAACATCACTGTTTTCGTTGATCTTTATCGATAGCTTATATCAATAAATGGGCGCATTTCATTGCGCCCTACTTTTCTATCAAACAACATTACTTAGCTAGCTAACCACTATAATTCAGATTTTACTTTATCGATTTGTTGCTCAATACGTTTTGCGGAAATTGGATACGGAGTACCAAGTTGCTGAGCAAATAGATTCACTCTTAGCTCTTCAATCATCCAACGGATATTTATTACTTCTTCTTGCGATTTTGAATTTTCTGGCAAACTATTCACCCACGTTACATATTGCTTTTCAACCGTTTCTATGATGTTCAGCGATTGCTTATCTTTGGTAAAATTTACCATTAGTTTTTCAATTCTTTTTTCAATTGCGGATAAATAACGATTAATATCTGGTAGCCGTTTATAACCTGATTTTGCAACAAACCCTTTATAAACAAGGTGATCAAGTTGTTTTTTGATATCAGATAAAGAAAAGGCTAATGATAAATCAATGCGACCTTTTAGTTTTTTATTGATGTTATTATATAAAACCAAAATGGACTCAACCTGTTTTGCAATATCAACCACAGTTTCATTAATATTGCCTTTGGTATAATTTAACAATGACTGATAATTATCTCGATTTTGAATGATCTGATTATTTTTTTCAATCAAATAGTCAACAGCACAAGCAATGCAATCGTCAATTAAACTAAGCACCGTGCCAAAAGCATTAAAATACAAGCTTAATTTAGATTTATTCGGCAATTTTTCATGTAAATATTTAATTGGTGATGGTATGTTAAGTATAAGTAGACGTCTTAATCCTAGTTTAGTTAGTCTTTGTTGCTCATATTGATTATCGATTAATTTAATGCTTACTGAATTTTGGTTATCAATGATTGCAGGGTAAGCTTTAATAGTGTAATTTTTATGAGTTTCTTCATACACACTTGGTAACAAATCAAAAGTCCAATCAGTTAAATCATTCTGTTCAATTTGAACTGTCTTTTGGGTTGTTAACGACGATAATGCCTGTTGAATTTCGTTTTTAAGCTGTTCTTTTAGCAAAATTAGATCTTTACTTGAAGCAATTTCTTTGTTGTTATTATCAACAATGCTAAAAGTTATTTTCAAATAGTCGGGGATTTGATCTAGTTGCCAATCTTCAGTGGTAATTTTTACTCCTGTCATTTTGTGAAATTCAGTTTCTAAACTTTCTAACAAAGATTGGCCTGTCGAAATAGCTCTACGTAAAAACGCATCAGCATAGTTCGGCGCAGGGACAAGATTTCGACGCAATGATTTCGGTAATGATTTAATTAATGCAATGATTAAATCTTTTCGGAAACCAGGTACTTGCCAATCAAACCCTCTATTTTTGATCTGATTTAATAAATTAAGAGGTATCTTAATTGTGACACCGTCACGATTATGCCCTATATCGAATTGGTAACTGAGTGCTAATTTTAGATTGCCTTGGTGCCAAAAATCAGGAAAATCATTTAAATTAACTAATTCTGCCGACTGTTTGATCAACATCTTTTTCTCAACACTAAGAAAATCAGGATCAGATTTTTGTTTTTGTTTCCACCAAGTATCAAAGTGTTTAGATGAAATAACGGATTTATCAATTCGTTTATCATAAAAATCAAAAAGTTCATCATCATCGATTAAAATATTTTGTCGGCGAGACTTATGTTCAAGATCTTCAACTTCGCTGATTAATTTTTGGTTCTTTTTATAAAACTGATGACGAGTAAACCAGTCTCCCTCAACTAAAGCATGACGAATAAATAAAGAGCGACTTAACACAGGATCAATTTTACTATAATTTACTATTCGGCTAGCAACAATAGGCAAGCCAAACAAAGTCACTTTTTCATTTGCTATAGTCGTTCCCTGCTTTTTTGACCATCTCGGCTCGTTATAACTGTATTTCACCAAATGTTTAGCTATAGGCTCAATCCATTCTGCTTCAATTTTTGCTACGACCCTTCCCCATAGTCGGCTGGTTTCTACCAGTTCACTAGCAATACACCATTTTGGCTGATTTTTGAAAAGAGCCGAATTAGGAAAAATGGCAAATTTAATATTACGCGCCCCAATATACTCATGCTTTTCAAGTTCTTTCATTCCAACATGAGATAGTAAACCACTTAGTAACGATATATGTAATGAACGATAATCTGCTGTATTGCTATTAATTGGAAACGCTAATTGTTTTATCGTTTGCCTAATTTGTGTATAGACATCTTGCCACTCTCGAATACGGAGATAATTTAAAAACTCTTTTTGACATAATCGCCTAAATTGGTTACCAGATAATATATTTTGTTGCTCCTTAATATAATTCCATAAATTAATCAAAGAAATAAAATCAGAATCCTTGTCAACAAAACGACGATGTTTTTCATCTGAGGCTTGTTGCTTATCAAAAGGTCTTTCTCTTGGATCTTGAATTGACAAAGCCGCAGTAATTATCATTATTTCTTTAGTACAGCCTAATCGCTTTGCTTCAAACAACATTCTGGCCAACCTTGGATCGATAGGAAGCTGAGCTAAAGTTTTCCCTATTTCGGTTAAATGATATCGATTATGTTTGGTATGAATTGCACCAAGCTCTTCTAATAAACGAATGCCATCACGAATATATTTTGAATCGGGTGCTTCAACAAAAGGAAACGCTGCAATATCGCCTAAACCGAGTGAAGTCATTTGTAATATAACTGAAGCTAAATTGGTGCGTAAAATTTCAGGATCGGTAAATTCGGGGCGAGATAAGAAATCTTGCTCATCATATAAACGAATACAGATACCATCTGAAGTTCGCCCACATCGGCCTTTTCGTTGGTTAGCTGATGCTTGGGATATTGGCTCAATTGGCAATCGCTGAACTTTAGTACGATAGCTATAACGGCTAATTCTAGCTAGACCAGGATCGATAACATATTTTATTCCTGGCACTGTTAATGATGTTTCCGCCACATTGGTAGCAAGAACGATTCTCCTTTTTGTGTGGGGCTGAAAAATACGATTTTGTTCTGCTGTAGATAGTCTTGCATATAATGGTAAAATATCAGTATGGCGAAGATCTAATTTATTAAGCGTATCAGCAAGATCTCGTATTTCTCTTTCACCTGTTAAAAAAACTAATATATCACCTGCGCTTTCGGTTGATAGCTCATCAATTGCATCAATAATGGGTTGAAAATCATTATTTTTATCGCTATAGCTCTCATTTTCATTTAATGCTAGAGGACGATATCTTACTTCAACAGGAAAAGTACGACCCGATACTTCAATAATCGGCGCTTGATTAAAATGTTTAGAAAAACGTTCTACATCAATAGTTGCTGAT
>NZ_LZGZ01000042.1:0-5018 GCF_001690515.1 Gilliamella sp. Fer4-1
TAACGAATAACAAAAATTCGTGTATAATTACATAGTAAAAGACTAAAACTATCATAATAGGTATATTAATCAATAAATAACCATCTAATTTTTGCAATAAACCATAATAATTATATCTGCTAAAACGTGATTGCAACGGAATTAAAAATGAAACAGAAAAAAATAAAAACATTAGCCAAATTGGTATTTTTTGCCCTTGTCGCCATGCCATTAATTGCACAAGGAAAACCAACAAAATCAACTTCATTGGGCGAAACCGCAAAAACAAACACAGTTCAAGAAAATACTAGCAAAATCACCAATACTGACAATAAAACAACTCCTGATTCAAGCAATACCGTTGCGAGCATGGAATCAGCAGTAAATGAGAAAGTAGTAAATGAGAATATAGATGCTCAGAGCCATAACACAAAAAAAATTGACAATACAATAGTAAAACCTAAATGGCTAGTTCGCAGTACCTTGGCGTATTATGATGGCGATAGCAACGATCTTGTTACTGCTGGGCTCGGTTTTACGCCATTATCAACCAGTAGTATCACGCCTGACGTTGAAATTCCGACCAAACCACACTTTCAAGAACGCCGTCAAGCCAAGCTAAATCGCTATATTGATACTAAAATTGGGGAAGGATCACTATTTGGTTTTAGGAAGCAAGAATTAACACCTTTATTTGACGGCAAATTTGCAGGCACCGAAATAACAGCCGTACAAAGAAATGATGGCGTAGGTATGTTATTACAAATCCCAATTGATTTTAATAAACATAAGCCCTGCATTGTTGCAGTTCCAGCTAGTGATTCGGACGGGATATTAAATGCCAAAGATGTCCAAATTCGTGGATTATGGGGACTTCGTCACAACTGCGCAGTGGTCTATAATGACAAAGGATTAGGCAACGGTATTTATGATATGGAACACAAAGTTGGCTTTACCGTATGGGGAGAAGTACAAACTGGTAATATCTTATTTTATACTTCAATTGATAATAAAGAAAAATACATAAAAAAATACCCGCATCGCTATGCGGTAAAACAGTTGCACTCAAAACTAAATGCCGAAGCCCGCTGGGGTGAGCATGTATTAAAATCCATAGAATTTGCCTTTTATGAACTCAATAGTATGTTTTCACCTAATGATCAAGCTATCTTTAACAAAGATAACACCCTTGTTTTAGTCTATGGCGCAAGCGATGGTGGTGGAGCAGCATTAAAAGCCGGCGAATTAGATGACCAAAATATGATTGATGGTATTGTTGCGGTCAATCCACAAATTCAACCAAAACTTGATAATACCCCTGTCTCGATCAAGATAGGCGATAGCAAATCACACAAACTACAAGCCAGATCCATTGCCAATTACAGTGCTTATGGCGCATTATATATACCATGTGCAATCCCAGCAATAAAAGCACATAAAAATGATTCTTACGTGCCGTATGCCGATTACTTTCTTTATTCACAAGAACGCTGTAACGCCCTTAAAAAAGCAAAATTACTCACCACAGGCACGCCCAAAGAAGCACTAGAAAAACTACACAAATATGGTTGGACACCAGAAATGGATATCCAGCTACCGTATTTTTACTATACTGAATCTATCGGACTGCCTTACCAATATATTAGCGCATATGGTAAATACGATGTCACCGAAAATATGTGTAACTTTTCAGTGGCAAGCACTCAGCAAAATCCAATTAATTATACAGGTAAGGTTGCACCATTAGAGGAAATATCGTTTCAGCAAATATGGGGAATGGCCAACGGGCATTTACCGCTATGGAATGGACCGAATGCAACTATTTTGGATCTTGTTGAAAACGAGGATCTCAATACACCAAGGCGAGAGTTCTATTCTAGCTCTCAAACGAAGGGGATAGTTGATTATGGTACTAAAGGATCTATTTGTGTTTATAAAAAATCACAAGAGCCACGCGTTGAGCAAGGTATAAAACAAGTTAGCGCTTCTGGCAACTTACATGGCATAAAAACCTTTATTATACATGGACGTAATAATGTTAAACAACTATCAAACTACACATCGCGCCCTTATGTGGCATTAAATAGTTTAGTTGAAGGAAGTCAGTCACAACTGCGATATATTGAAGTTGAAAACGCTAGTTACTTAGATGGTAGGCCACCGTTTGACAATACCTTATTACCGATTGATTATTATGGTGAAGACGCCATTGAATGGTTATGGGCTAACTTAACCAACAAAGCAACATTACCTGTAAGCCAAGTTGTGCGCACAAAACCTCGAGGTGGTAAAAGTGGCTATGCCCCACAAGTAACAAACAAAAATCTAAAACCGATTAGCCAATTGCCAAATCGTAAGGATGTTATCCAAATAAACGATGGTAAACTAATATTACCTAATTAATCGAAAAATACTCACCGCTATCGGCTTAAGCTACAGTGTATAAAACTTAAACCGATAGCACTAAATCCAACTTAGTTAATGCCTTGTTTTACTGTTAAACAAATTTTAGGATATAACAAAAAAAACAGCGCCTCTAATTGGCCATAATGTTGTTTGATATCAATAATCGTTTCTTCTAGCAAATATAATTTCGGTCGCCGCTGTGCCATACCCGCTAACACGTCGCCAACAAAATCGAGAGATGCATAATTTTCGAGCCACAACCCACGCCACATCGCATTCATAAAGTGCTGATAATCAACTGGATAAACGCTAATATATGGTTGGATATACGCTTTGGTTGCTTCATTAAATTGAGCTACACTAGGCAACAGCCCATAGCTATCCCAATGCTTTGACAAGAAATGATCCCATACAATATCCAATGTAATGGCAGCAACGCGCTGATACGATTGACGGAACAGTAATTTAGCTTGTTTAACTTCAAGCAGGTTATCAGTCAAGCTATCAATTTTTCGGTGCAACATAATGCCATCAGCAATATCAGTATCATAAATTAAATACGGATCACCTTTAACAAAATCGGCCACAGTATTACCAATTAACGAACTATGTGCTAACGTGGCCAAATGTAAATGAGCAAGAATATTCATAAAAAAGCAACCGCTAATTATTCACGATGTTTAAATTCACCTTCGGCAAAACCTTCTCGCCAATAGCTAGTAATATGAAAAGCATCCGGCGGTAAATGTGTATATTTATCCTTAACCGCATGGCGAAGAGCTTGTGCAAGCGAGCGCTCCATTCCTCCCCAAAACAGCAGTTTACCTTGCCTTGATAAATTAGCGTTGATTACCGCATTAATTAATTGATGGGGATTATCTGGATTTTGTACTAGCCAACAAACTTCAATATTTTTATTGTCTGATAATGAAACAATATCATTTTTATGATTTACTTCAATGAAGGCAAAAGCTTTATGCTTTTTAGGTAGATGCTCAAGCGTATAACAGATCGCTGGCATGGCTGAAACATCCCCCATTAACACCAAACGATCATCAGTAAACTGCAATTTACTGGCAGCACCAATCAAACCAATTTGATCCCCAATCTTAGCTTTTTGTGACCAAACCGACGCTAAACCAGTCTGATGAATAGCAAAATCGACAAAAAACTCATTATTAGCACATTCAAACTCACGCACACTATAACTACGAATAAGTCGGCGTAATTTATCGTCAACAACGATTTTATTATTATCATCAAACTTGGGAAATTCTATTTTACCAATTAAAGGATCAGGAAATAACAATTTTAAGTAAGGACAAATCCATAAAGGATTAATATCAACTTGCTTATTACAACTAAATTGGACACGAATAAAACTAGGCGAGATTTTTTCAACATTTAATACTGTGAGTAATGCATTAACAATAGCTTTTTTATTTACTTTGATTTTATTATTTTTTTCATCCATAGCATTGCACCTTATAGTGATTAATATTAAGAATCATCATACAATAAAAAATGTTAGAGTTATGCTATTTTTACAATTGAAAAAGGCAGATCAGCTTGTTCCACGCCAAAGCAGCAAAACAAGCTCAAGTCAAAAAATAGGTAAACAAAAATAGGTAAACAAAGTTAAAACGTTAGTGCACCAAAAGCACTACACCAATCGTCATCAAACTTAGTGATTGCCGCATCGACTGCTGGATCAGAAATAAACAGTTCAGCCACATCTATGGGCAAAGTAATCGATTGGCATCCAGCCAGCATACAATCTAACGCTTGTCTCGGTGTTCTAAAACTGGCAGCTAATACCATTGACTGTGGGCAATGCAAATCTAACAATTTTTGTAATTCTTGTACAGTATCTTTGCTACTTCCACCTTGAGCATCAATACGATTAACATAAGGCGCAATATATTTAGCGCCCGCTAATGCTGCTAAAAACCCCTGCCCTGCGCCATAAACAGCAGTACCTAAGGTTGGAATACCTTGCAGGGTGAGTTCTTTGATTGCCATCAACCCTTGCGCATTAACGGGAATTTTTGTCACAATCGATGGCACTGCTTTTCTTAGCTGATGCGCTTCTTTTATCATCTCTTCAGCATTGCTTGACAATACTTGCGCAAATAACAGTTTATCAGCACCCAGCACGTCTTGTAATTCAGCCAATAATGAAAAAATAGACTTACCTGCTTTTGCCACAATACTAGGATTGGTGGTTACGCCATTAATTGGCAACACTTTAGCTAAACGTTTAATGGCCGTAACATCAGCGGTATCTAGATATAGTTCCATGGTTCACTCCTAATTCAGAGCAATCATCATCTATTAACTTAGAACAACATTTTTATACTAAACATCATTTTTATACTAAACATAGTAAAAAAAAATCACCCAACCGCCTAGAAGACGTTTTTGCCATTTACTGGATTTATATACGCTAGATGAAAAATTTAGACTTAGATCACACAATCATAAATTAAAAATAGCCTATTAAATAAAAAATAATTTATGTTGATTTCATATTTTTTATATCTGTATATAATCTCAACAATTGCGCACAACTTGATTTATCATCAATTTAATCTTATGACAGATTTCATTAACAACAAATTAACTAAGTTAGT
>NZ_LZGZ01000043.1:0-622 GCF_001690515.1 Gilliamella sp. Fer4-1
ACATTGAAATCTAGAACAATTTCGGATGCTTTGTTAATAAGCTTATAAAAGCTTTCTTTGGCAGAAAATATTAATGTTATAACAATTAGCATTTCCTGTACATCCATGCCTAGAATCAGTTTTTTCTCATCTGAATTTAATACCAAATTAATCAAACCAAATGCGTCTTGTTCACATATGATTTTTTCAATATCAATCCCTACAGCTAAATAATGTTGTTGATTAGTTGCAAGTGCTAGAATTTCACCATGAGTATGTGAAATAGAACCGACAAATCCATCTGGCCAGATAGGAACTCCGTCCTTAGTTCTGGCTAAAAAATCAGCATTATTACCTAAATTAAATAAAGCTTCATAAGCACAACAACGTCCTAATAAGAATTCAAGTTTCCTTTTGTTTAGCGAGTTTTTTATATTTTCGGGCCATTCAATTGAATCTAAAAAGAATGTGCTGATCTCTGGATTATTATTAAAAGTGAAATAACAAAATGATAGATTAGGATCATTGATGAACGGGAACACATTATAATGAGCTTGAATGGATAATTTTAATTTTATATCATCAACTATATCTTTCATAAAATATATTATGGCTCTATGCTATAGAAATTAAATAATCAGTA
>NZ_LZGZ01000044.1:0-1339 GCF_001690515.1 Gilliamella sp. Fer4-1
AAACTCGGATGCGATTTTCTAAACCGCCTATACGGCGTTCAACTAGAAACAAACATACTATAAACTTTGTTTGCCAAAAGGCAAATAGGATTTTTGTCTCCAAAAACCCTTTTTTGCAGAAAATCACTAACACAATGTTTTTATTTGTTTTATTTTACAGCTCAAAAAAAGGGTTATAAAGCTTTAGATGATTTGATAAGGCGTAAATTTTACTGTACAACAAAATTGACTTAATTGATTTATAGTGAGCATCAAAGTTTATTGCGGATATCAATGTAAAGCTGTGTCTGTTTGGCGGGTTTTGACCCCAGCAGGAATCGAACCTGCAACTAGCCCTTAGGAGGGGCTCGTTATATCCATTTAACTATGAGATCATAGGAGGCTTATTCTAATAAATTTGCAAAGATAATGCCATTTAAATAACGAAAAATTTTTTTATTTTTTTTATTCTAAGTAATCATGATACAATTGAACTATATTTAACCTCATTAAATTTAATTAAAGATACTATGAAAAAACGAATAGTTGGTATGGTGTTTTCTGTGATGGCGCTTACCAGTTGTGCCACTTATCAACCTGAAACAAATTCCTATAGTGACCCATTATCTGGCTTTAACAAAACCATGTTTAATGTTAACTACTATGCGCTTGATCCTTATGTCTTACGTCCAGCTGCAGTTGCTTGGAAGGATTACGTTCCATCACCTGTTCGTACAGGTGTAGTTAACTTTTCATCTAATCTTTCCGAACCTGCATCAATGGCAAACAACTTATTACAAGGCGATGTTCACAAAGCGGGAACACATTTAGCACGCTTTTTCTTAAATACGGTTTTCGGTTTTGCTGGTTTGGTGGATGTTGCAAGTATGTCAGATCCACAATTGCAAAAAGGTGGAAAACGAACTTTTGGCGATGTTTTAGGTCATTACGATGTGCCTTATGGCCCTTATGTTGTATTACCATTTTATGGTTCCGCAACGTTAAGAAACGAAGGTGGTAGCGTGGTTGATACTCTTTATCCTCCACTTGTTTGGTTAGATTGGCAATGGGCGTTAGTACGTGGTGTATTTGACGGTATTGAAGCTCGTGCAGTTGCGATTGAATATGAAGATTTAATTAAAAATAGCGATGACCCTTATAACTTTATGCGCAATGCTTACTTTCAACGTCATGACTTTGTAGCCTCTGGTGGTAAAGTAGACGAAAATAAACAGCAACAACGCGAAGAATCTATTAATGATTTTATTAACGATATTGATTCTCAATAATTTTTATTAAATTATACTAAAGGCTGTCAATTATTGGCGACCTTTGGTTTTAAAATTTATTTCAACATGAG
>NZ_LZGZ01000045.1:0-10481 GCF_001690515.1 Gilliamella sp. Fer4-1
CCTAGGTTATATTAAATACTTAGCTGTCATGATATTTTGCATATACATCCAATCGACTAGTTAGCAAGGCTTAAAATAATGAAGCATGCATAGCAATCCCCAAACTGTGGTGGTGTGAAGTAGCGAGTATAAATCACCTTTCTATTTTCTTCACTTCACCGAGTTTAAAATTACACCTCATGTTTCAATCCAGAAAATAGCCAGAAAAAATTCAATAAAATCAATGGCTTTTCTGACTTGTTTTTAAACTATAAAATCCTCAATTGCTAAATCACTAATCGGTTACTGATGGTTATGATTTAGCGCCAGAATATACCACGACAGCCATGCATGAAGTCAGAGATTTAGCACAAAGCCTACCCAAATCGAATGTGATAACAGTAGCCTATTTTATCCACAAAAAGCAAAACGCCCAAAATCACACAGCCCTCAAAATAAGCCATTTTGCACTGAAAAATCAGTCAGAAAAGCCATTGATTTTATTTAATTTTTTGTTGTAAAAATAAAAATGCAGAATCCAAAGGGCTAGCTTTTTATAAAACTATAGCGATAAAAGGGAAAGTAGATTTTTTAATATGTCAGAAAGGAGATGGTCGGCGAGAGAGGATTCGAACCTCCGACCCACTGGTCCCAAACCAGTTGCGCTACCAAGCTGCGCTACTCGCCGTTAGGAAGCGCATAATACTGCGCTTCCTGAAAAGTGTCAATACTTATAGTAAAAAATATATAGCAAAAAATAGGCTTGAGATTTTTATTTTGCTAACGGTGCTGGTGTTTTACCAATACGTTGATAAAATTCAACAACAAAATCCTCGTAACGTTTGTTAGCAACCGCCTCACGAATTTCAGCCATTAAGCGTTGATAATAACGTAAATTATGAATGGTATTTAAACGTGCACCTAAAATCTCACCACATTTATCTAAGTGATGAAGATATGATTTAGTGTAATTTTTACACGTATAGCAATCACAATGAGGATCAAGTGGTGTTATGTCATCTTTATATTTAGCATTACGAATTTTAATCACACCATTGGTAACAAATAAGTGACCATTGCGGGCATTGCGGGTTGGCATCACACAGTCGAACATGTCAATACCACGACGTACGCCTTCGACTAAATCTTCAGGTTTCCCCACCCCCATTAAATAACGGGGTTTATCAGCGGGTAATTGTGGACAAGTGCCTTCTAATATACGGTGCATATCAGCCTTGGGTTCACCAACCGCTAACCCGCCAACCGCGTAACCGTCAAAGCCTATTTCAGTTAATCTTTTAATTGAAATATCCCGTAATTCTTGATGAATACCACCTTGCACAATACCAAATAGTGCATTTTTGTTGCCTAATTCATCAAAGCGTTGTCGGCTGCGTTTAGCCCAACGTAAAGACATTTCCATTGATTTTTTGACATAATCCCAATCAGCAGGAAAGGGGGCACATTCATCAAAAATCATTACAATATCAGAACCCAGGTCGTATTGAATTTCCATTGAAATTTCAGGCGATAAGAAAATCGAATCGCCATTAATTGGATTACGAAAATGAACACCTTCTTCTTTGATTTTTCGAATATCGCCTAAACTAAAAACTTGAAACCCACCTGAATCGGTTAAAATAGGTCCTTTCCATTGCATAAAGTCGTGCAAATCACCATGTTTACGCATGATTTCTTGCCCTGGCCTTAGCCATAAGTGAAACGTATTGCCGAGTAATATTTGCGCACCTGTTGCAGCAACTTCTTCTGGTGTCATACCTTTTACCGTGCCATAAGTGCCTACAGGCATAAACGCTGGGGTTTCAACAGTGTATTCAACTCCACGGCGATCGAATTTCATTCGCCCACGACGAGCTAACCCGTCAGTATTATCTAGTTCAAATTTCATTTTTTGTTAACCTCTTGCGACCAAATAAACAGTTTGGCGCGAATTATTGTTATAATGCGTAATCGCATCATTAATTTGCGGGACCTAGTTTATCTTGCTTGACTAAAATAAACAATATTTGAAGGGGCTTTGAATCGTTTGAAACGTATTATTCTACTATTGTCAGGTTGGTCGATGTTTTTTCTCACTGGGTGTCAAATTCAAAGTAAAGCTTACCCCAAAGTGATTACTTCCGATCGGATTCAATTGTTATCTGAAAATGATATTTTTTCAATTAGTCAGATGGCTTGCCTTGAAATAGATAAGCGGGCAGTCATTCCTCCTGATTACCATACTTTAAGCCAAAGACTCAATAAAATTGCTAAAACCCTGCCCAGCATGGCTAATAATATTGAGATAAATTATCAAGTTTATATTAATACTGAACCTAATGCATGGTCTACCGCTAATGGTTGTATACGTGTAAATAGTGGTTTGATGAAATTATTGAATGATAATGAGTTACAGGCAGTACTTGCCCATGAGCAGGCTCATATCGCACTTAAACATGCTATTAGCTTGTTTAAGCAAGCGCCTTATATCGAATTTACTGATAAAATTGGCGAACTTGTTGTTATTGCTAAAGAAGACGTGGCTCAACAATATGAAATTGAAGCTGATAACTATGCTTTTGATTTATTAATAAGTAAAAACATAGATCCGATGAGTTTAGTTGACATGTTAGCCAAATTGCCTATTCACTCAACCAATAAACCAACATCACATCCTTCAAGAATAAAACGAATAAAGAATATTATTGCTAGACTAAAGCGGTAAAAAGCGGTAAATAACTATTTGTGCGATCAGTTAAATAATAGCCAACTAGGTTTGCACTTAGCTCAATTTTATTTGGCTATTTATTTAACCGCTTTTTAAGATTTATTATCACGAAGCCGAAATAAACATAGCATCGCCGTAGCTAAAAAAACGATAGCTTTCTTTAACTGCATGCTGATAAGCATTCATGGTATTTTCGTAACCAGCAAAAGCAGAAACAAGCATAATCAAAGTTGATTCCGGTAGGTGAAAATTTGTGATAAGTGAATCAATAACCTTAAACTGATAGCCTGGATAAATAAAAATTTGGGTATCGTCAAAAAAAGGAGCGATTTTTCCTGTCTTTTGTGCGGCACTTTCTAAAGCACGAACCGATGTAGTCCCTACTGCGATCACTTTATTGTTTCTGGCTTTGCATGCTAATACGGCATCGACAACCGAATCGGGGACTTGAGCATATTCTGAATGCATAATATGTGCCTCAATATTTTCAACTCTAACAGGCTGAAATGTTCCCGCTCCAACATGTAAAGTAACAAAAGCCATTTCAACGCCTTTTTGTTTTAATTTTTCTAATAAAGGTTTATCGAAATGAAGACCTGCTGTAGGTGCGGCAACAGCACCAGGTACTTTACTATAGACTGTTTGATAAACTTCACGATCCTGTTCGTTGTCAGGACGATCGATGTAAGGTGGTAAAGGAATATGACCAATTTTATTCAAAATACTGAGCACATCATCAGGGAATTGTAATTCAAATAAAGCATCGTGGCGGGCTAACATGGTCACATTAATGTGTTCATTTTCACCTAATATTAACTCAGTTCCTTCTTTTGGTGATTTTGAGGCTTTAATATGCGCAAGAGCACGATTACCATCTAGTAATCTTTCGATTACTATTTCTATTTTACCTCCAGATGTTTTTTTCCCATACAAACGAGCAGGAATCACTTTAGTGTTATTAAAAATCAATAAATCACCTGGATTAATTTTATCGATAATATCAGTAAATACCTGATCTTCAATTTTACCTGTACGACTATCAAGAGATAGCAGTCGACATGCACTTCTGGTTGCTGAAGGGTGTTTCGCAATGAGCTCTTTTGGAAGCGAGAAGTCAAAATCTGATAGTTGCATAATTGTATTCCTCAAAAAATGAGGCATTAGTCTAAAGCCCTGATTATGTCTAATCAAGTAATTATTTGTTGATTATTATAATAGTTGCGTTAAAATTTTAGGCGCCTAACAGAAGTTAGCCGATTAAAAGTTATATTAATATAAGGAAAATAACATGAAAAAACATCAAAAAACATTGCTAGTTGCACTTCCTTTAGTTGCTGCAATGTCACTAGTTGGTTGTAAAAATATGAGCGCAGATGACTTAACTAGTCTTGGCATGAAAAGTTTAAAAGCTGCAACCTTAAGCGATAATGATGTGAAAGCATTAAGTCAACAATCATGTGCTCAAATGGATGCACAATCAAGAATTGCTCCTAAAAATAGTGTTTATACTAAACGATTAAATAAAATCGCTAAAGCGCTAGGTAATAACTTAGATGGCACTCCAATCAACTATAAAGTATACATCACAAAAGATGTTAATGCTTGGGCAATGGCTAATGGCTGTGTTCGTGTATATAGTGGTTTAATGGACATGATGACTGACAATGAAATTCAAGGTGTTTTAGGTCACGAATTAGGTCACGTTGCTTTAGGTCATAGCAAAAAAGCTATGCAAGTGGCTTATGCAACAGAAATCGCTCGTGATGCAGCAGCTGCATCAGGTAATGCAAAATTAGCTTCATTATCTAATTCTAGCTTAGGTGCTTTAGCATCAGCAGTGATTAATGCTCAGTTCTCACAAAAACAAGAACAAGATGCGGATAACTATTCTTTCGATTATTTAGTTAAGAAGAAAATCAATCCAGCTGGTCTTGCAACTGCATTTGATAAGTTAGGTGGTGGTGATGCTTCAATTTTAAGTAGCCATCCGTCTTCAACAGCGCGTGCAGATAATATTCGTAAAAAACTTGCAGAGTTAAAAAAATAAGTTCTGTGATTGCATTATGAAAGCGTCATCCATGGCGCTTTTTTTATATCTAATTGATTGTTTTTGATAGCAATGATTTGGTGATGAATTTATTGTAAAATCCATCAACCAACAAGCAAAGATTTAACAATAGCCTTTTAACAATAGCCTTTTAACAATAATCGTTTAACAATGACTTTTTTATTGTTTATAAGAAGATAAGAATTTAGCAAATCGTCCAATTGCATCTTCAAGGTCGCCTAAATACGGTAAAGCAACAATTCTAACGTGATCTGGCTTATGCCAATTAAAACCGGTTCCTTGTACAAGTAACACTTTTTCCTGTAACAAAAAGTCTAATACCAATTTTTGATCATTATGGATGTTAAATTTTTTCTGATCTAATTTGGGAAATAAATACAAAGCACCTTGTGGCTTAGTACATGAAACACCCGGAATATCGTTCAGTAGGCGCCACGCCAACATACATTGCTCATATAAGCGACCACCTGGCACAATAAATTCATTGATACTTTGATACCCACCAAGAGCCCCTTGAATCGCATGTTGTAATGGTACATTGGCGCATAAGCGCATGGAAGCAAGCATATTTAGACCTTCAATATAGCCTTTTACGTGATGCTTAGGACCACAAAGTGCCATCCATCCTTGTCTAAATCCCGCAACTCGATATGTTTTTGATAAACCGCTCATCGTAATAACAAATAAATCAGGCGCCAATGCAGCAATTGAATGATGTACGGCATCATCATATAAAATTTTGTCGTAAATTTCATCAGCGAAAATAATCAGATTATTTTGACGGGCGATTTCAGCAACCTCAAGCAATATTTCTTTACTATAAACAGCACCAGTTGGGTTATTGGGATTGATAATTACAATGCCTTTTGTTCTAGGTGTAATTTTTTGTTTGATATCATCTAAATCTGGTGACCAATTTGCTTCTTCATCGCACAAGTAATGAACCGCATTTCCGCCCGATAAACTTACTGCCGCAGTCCATAGTGGATAGTCAGGCATAGGTACCAGAATTTCATCGCCACTATTAAGCAATGCTTGCATAGACTGGACGATTAATTCCGATACGCCGTTGCCAATGTAAATATCTTCAACATCTAAACTGTTAATACCTCTGGCTTGATAATGTTGCATAATTGCTTTGCGAGCAGAGTAAAGACCTTTTGAGTCACAATATCCTTGTGAAGAAGGTAAATTTCTAATGACATCAACTAACAATTCATCAGGAGCTGCAAAGCCAAAAGGGGCGGGATTTCCAATATTAAGTTTAAGGATTGTTTGACCTTCTTCTTCTAGCCTTTTAGCATGCTCAAGAATTGGTCCACGAATATCGTAACAAACGTGATCCAATTTGTTTGATTTTTGGAAATTTACCATAATATCGCCCTTTCTTTTTTATTGTGATCGTTTTTTAATGTAATGAAAAAAACAATCTACTCCTATTTAGATAATTTTTGAAGATGCTATTATAACTAGCTCAATAAATATTATTTAACTATCTAAATTTTGTGCGGAGAGAGTTATGAAAACCATTTTAACCGTCATTGGTAAAGATCAAACCGGCATTATTGCCGGTATTAGTCAGAAATTATATGAATTAGATATTAATATTTTAGTTGTCAGCCAAACAATTATGGATGAGTATTTTACGATGATTATGTTGCTTGACTTATCTAAAATCAATGTGGCCTTTGATGAGGTAAAAACGACATTGACGCAAACCGGTGAAAAACTAAAAGTTAAAGTCAACATTCAACGAGAAGAAATTTTTGATGCTATGCATCGTTTGTAATATCAATTCTCTATTTTTGTATAAAAGGATAGTACTAATGGAAACAAAACAGATCCTCGAAACCATTAAAATGATTGAGGAAGAAAAGCTTGATATTCGCACAATAACCATGGGTATTTCTCTCCTTGATTGTATTGATAGCGATGGCGAGAAAGCACGTCAAAAAATTTATAACAAAATTAATTTGTTAGCTAAAAATTTGGTAAAAGTCGGTGAGGAGATTACCTCAGAATTTGGCATTCCAATTATCAATAAGCGTATTTCTGTCACACCAATATCGTTAATTGCTGGTGCAAGCGAAGATAAAGATTATGTTGCATTTGCCAAAACACTTGATGAAGCCGCTAAAGCTGTTGGTGTTAACTTTATTGGCGGATTTTCGGCACTGGTACAAAAAGGTTATCACAAAGGTGATGAAATTTTAATTAATTCAATTCCACAAGCGCTTGCACAAACAGAACGCGTTTGCGCATCAGTAAATGTTGGTTCTACACAAACGGGAATCAATATGGATGCAGTCAAGCAAATGGGGCATATTATTAAACAAGCAGCACAATTAACTGCCGATAACAGCAGTATGGCATGTGCGAAGTTAGTTGTATTTGCCAATGCCGTTGAAGATAACCCATTTATGGCTGGCGCTTTTCATGGCGTAGGTGAAGCTGATTGCGTCATCAATGTCGGTGTGAGTGGCCCAGGTGTCGTTAAGCGTGCGCTTGAGAAAGTCAAAGGGCAACCTTTTGACGTTGTTGCTGAAACCATAAAAAAGACAGCATTTAAAATTACTCGTATGGGGCAACTAGTTGGTAAAGAGGCTTCTGAGCGCTTAGGCGTTAAATTTGGCATCGTCGATTTATCGTTAGCTCCAACCCCTGCAATTGGTGATTCAGTTGCACATATTTTAGAAGAAATGGGGCTAGAAGCAGTTGGCACTCATGGTACAACCGCAGCATTAGCTATGCTCAATGATGCAGTAAAAAAAGGTGGCGTCATGGCATGTGGTCATGTGGGCGGTTTAAGCGGAGCCTTTATTCCTGTTTCAGAAGATGCGGGTATGATTGATGCGGTAAATAACGGCGCGCTGAATCTTGAAAAACTAGAAGCAATGACTTGTGTTTGTTCAGTTGGACTAGATATGATTGCTATTCCAGGCGATACGCCAGCTGAAACTATTTCGGCAATCCTTGCTGATGAGGCAGCAATAGGGGTGATTAATCATAAAACGACAGCAGTTCGAATTATTCCTGCTGTGGGTTTAAAAGTAGGCGATAACATTGAATTTGGTGGCTTACTAGGTCATGCGCCCATCATGCCAGTAAATAACTTTAGCTCATGTGATTTTATTCGCCGTGGAGGGCGAATACCTGCTCCAATTCATTCATTTAAAAACTAATAGATTAATTTTAAATAATTGATACTCCTACTCTGCCTGCACTAAAGCTGGCAGAGTATTAAACTTTTAATGCAAAACTTACTTAGCAATAGCAAAATACGTTTCTTCAATAACATCTTCATTATTTCCAGATTCATTCCTTTCTCCTTCAACCTATCAATTTGAATGTATGGTAGCGCATTTCTGCGGTTTGCTTAGCTATACGCTCTTTACGCTTTACCCTAAGGTTAAGCTTTTATTCGCCACCTGACGATCCATGCCTATTAACAGTTAAGATATAGCGATTATTATTAATACCCAAAGGCTTTAATTAGCCTGGCAATAAATCCATTATCTAAAAAATTTTTTACCGTTTGTGGCGGGCTATTTTTTAACAAATCGTGGATACCTAACTCTCCCAATGATGCGCAATGTCATGGATATTATTTGGTACCAATTCCATTCGTTTCTTTTATCTTAATTTCCTACAATTGATGCTATCAAATTAGTGTTGATTTAACTCTAGCAATAGCAAATTAACAATATTTATAAAAGTTTGCTGATCACATCATGATGGAGGATGAAATGGGAAATGAATCTAACGACCAAATGTTTTTTGAAGATTTGATTCTTTTAGATAAAGACTTTCAAGATACAAATCAATTTTTCGATTTTACTTTTCCTATTTTAAAAAGTGGTGGTTATGTAAATCATTCCTTTTTAGATGCAATTAAACAAAGAGAGTCTTCATTTCCTACCGCATTACCAACTGAACCTTATGTGGTTGCGATGCCGCATACTGATGTCGAACATGTTATTAGACCGTTTATCTTTTTTACTCGATGCAAAGGAACCATACCATGGCGTGAAATGGCAAATAATGACCATGTGTTAAAGGCTAACTTTGTGTTTTTGCTAGGGTTTAATCAAAAGGATGGGCATATTGATTTATTGCAAAAATTGATGTCCTGCTTTGTGAATTTGCGTTTTTTAGAAGAACTTTATCACGCAAAAACTGAACATGAAATTTTTACACTATTGACATCCAATATCAATTTATAAGGAGGCTTTATGAAAAAAGTTATTGTTGCATGTGGCAGTGGAGTGGCTACATCACAAACCGTTGCCAGCAAGGTTACTCGTTTATTAAAAGAACGGAATCTTGATGAGATAAAAGTAGAAGTTGTGGATCTGAAATCTGTCGATACTCACATTAAAAATAGTGCTGCTTATATAGCGATAACTAAAATTGAAAAACAGTACCCTATTCCTGTCATCAATGGTATTGCGTTTCTAACAGGAATAAATATGGAAGCGGAGCTACAAAAAATTATTGATGCCTGTAAATAGGAGTACAAATATGGAATTTCTTGGAACAATTATAAATTATATTTTGAATTTAGGTGCGCCAGTTTTTGTACCATTTATTATGCTCATTGCCGGCTTAATTGTACGCATGAAATTTAGAGATGGCGCTTCGGCCGCTATTACGCTAGGTGTGGCATTTGTTGGAATGAGTATGTTGATTGGTTTTATGGTTGGTGCTATTGGTTCAGCTGCGCAAACTATGATGGAGCGAACAGGAATTGAACTGAGCATTATTGATGGTGGCTGGACTACCATGGCAAACGTATCTTGGGCTTGGCCGTACGCTTTTCTTATGTTCCCTTTACAAGTGGGTATTAATATTTTAATGTTAGTATTAAAAAAAACCGATACCTTTAATGCTGACTTATGGAATGTGTGGGGGAAAATTTTTACCGCATTTATTGTGGTTGCCGTCGCTACCCCAATTTTAGGTTCTGTTGTGGCTTTGGTTCTTGCCTTTATTATTGCTACTTTGCAGATCATACTAGAACTTAATTCTGGTGATATTAATCAACATCGAATCGAAAAACTAACAGGTATTCCTGGTGTAACTTGTACTCATAGAATGCTGTTTTTCAGTGCAATTTATTATCCTTTTGATCTATTACTACGCAAAATACCTACTTTAAATAAACCGATGGATGCAGCAACGTTACGATCAAAGATTGGCGTATTTGCTGAAAATCATGTTATTGGATTTTTATTAGGTGTGACTTTTGGGATTATTGCTGGCTATGATGTTGCAGCTATTTTAATGCTTGGGGTACAAGCTGCTACTGCTCTTATGTTATTTCCAATGATCTCTAAATTATTTATGCAAGCACTATCGCCGATTTCTGAGGCGATTAGTGATTATATGAATAAACGTTTTGCTGGTCGTAAATTATTTGTTGGTTTAGATTGGCCATTTATGGGTGGTTCGAGCGAGATTTGGTTTACAGTAATAGTTGCTATTCCTTTTACCTTAATTTGGGCTGTTATTTTACCAGGTAACAAAATTCTGCCTTTTGCTGGTATTATTAATGTTGCCCTTATTGTTCCAGCTTATATTCTAACTAAAGGAAACACATTAAGGATGGTAATTTTAGCCATTATTGGAGTGCCATTCTTTTTATTTGCTGGAACTCAATTTGCTCCGATTATTACCGATTTGGGATTAGCCACTAAAGCTATTGAT
>NZ_LZGZ01000046.1:0-3302 GCF_001690515.1 Gilliamella sp. Fer4-1
ATGATCGTTCCTCAGAATAGCTCGTTCATTTTACAATTTTGTCTTAGATTGATGTAGGTTTACCACGAGTTGTCCAATTAAAAATTTGGTAGCCAGATACTATTTATTATTTTTAGTGATAATTAATTTATCATCTAAATAAAAAATTAATTTCTTAGATTGATTTTTGATTATTTGATGCCATATGTTTTTATTATTTGATCTGTTTGGTCATTTTTTCGCGTTTTATTTGTCATTGTTGCGAGTGATTCGCATTTTTATATTAAAAATAACTTTTCTTTAAAATACGTGTTGTTAATTTAATGCTATTACTTTTTTATCAGTACTGTCATCTTTTTTAGGAAAAATAATGTCATCTTTTACCCTTAACCAGCTACCTTTAGGGCACGAGGCGGTTATTTCTAGATTGTTGCCCGAGTCGTTACCCTTTCGCCGAAAGTTACTTGCAATGGGTATTACACCTGGTTGTAAGGTTTTGGTTGTGCGTGTTGCGCCACTTGGTGATCCGATCGAAATCAAAATGCGTGGTTTTTTGCTTTGTTTACGTCGTAATGAAGCGAAAGCTATTGAAGTAATGGAGGTTATTGCGTGAAGATAGCACTCATTGGTAACCCTAACTGCGGTAAGACTACGTTGTTCAACTTATTAACAGGCTCTAAACAGCGAGTAGGAAATTGGCCTGGCGTGACTGTGGAACGTAAAACGGGGATTTTTACTTATCATCATAGGCAATATGAGATTATCGATTTGCCTGGCACATATTCGATAGAGCCTGATCCGCTCAGTGTTTCGCAAGATGAACTTATTGCTCGTCAATTTGTGTTATCTGAAAGTGACAGCGTTATTATCAATATTATTGATGCAACAAATTTGCAACGTAGCCTTTATTTAACGTGCCAATTAATTGATTTACAGGTCCCCATAATTGTTGTGCTAAATATGATGGATGCTATTAAAGCTATTGGCGAACAGGTTAATGTTGATATGTTGTCCGCACTAATTGGTTGTCCTGTTGTTGCGATATCTTCTACAAAAAAACAAGGTTTATCGCACTTTTATCAACAAATTGAAGCCATGTCGAAAAATCCACAAATAGCTCAGCCGTCGGTTGATCTACTTGGTGAAGAGCAGCAAACTGTGATTAATCGTTATGTTTGCGATCTACCCGAAGATAGCATTATACGACAATTTAATCGCTGGCAATTGATGGATGTATTATTGGATGATTCGCGTTATAACTTGGCGCCATGTGAGAAAAAAATGTTAGTGGATTGTCGTTTAAAACTTGCGCAATGGTGTGATAATGAAATTGATGTGGCACTTGCTAGCGCTCGTTATGATACGATTGATGCAATTTGTAAAAAGGTGATTGAGAAACCACGTGAGCTTAGTCATCGGTTTTCTGAAATACTTGATAATATTACCTTAGGACGTATTACTGGCATTCCCTTCTTTTTGTTGGCTATGTATGCCATGTTTATGGTGGCGATTAATTTTGGGGCAGTATTTATTGATTTTTTTGATGTACTGTGTGGTACTGTTTTTGTTGATGGCACAACTGAATTACTTCATGCTATAAATGCACCAAGTTGGCTTATCGCGATTTTAGCTAATGGCATTGGTCGAGGTGTGCAAACTGTTTCGACGTTTATTCCTGTTATTGGTGCCATGTTTTTTTGTTTATCGTTTTTGGAGGATTCAGGCTATTTAGCCAGAGCAGCAATGGTTATTGACCGATTGATGCGATCTATTGGTTTACCAGGTAAGGCATTTGTGCCAATGCTAGTTGGTTTTGGTTGTGGGGTGCCAGCCATTATGGGTACACGAACGCTAGAGAGCACTCGTGATCGCATTATGTCGATTTGTATGATCCCTTTTATGTCGTGTGGGGCAAGATTGCCTGTGTATGCGTTGTTTGCTGTGATATTTTTCCCTAAGAATGCTTCGATAGTGGTGTTTACTTTATATTTGATCGGCATTACTGTGGCTATGCTAACAGGGTTTGTGCTTAAATTTACGCTATTAAAAGGTTCATTAACGCCGTTTATTATGGAAATGCCTGTCTATCGTATTCCGACTTTAAGTAGCTTATTTAGTTTGACGTGGCAACGGTTAAAGTCATTTATATTTAGAGCAGGTAAAGCTATTGTATTAATGGTGACGGTATTAAGCTTACTTAATTCATGGGGAAGCAATGGATCGTTTAGGGCTGAAAGCTCACAAGACACTATGCTTTCAGTGATTAGCCAAGATATCACCCCAGTATTTGCACCTATGGGCATTACCAACAATAATTGGCCTGCAACAGTGGGTATTTTTACTGGTATTTTCGCTAAGGAATCGGTAATTGCAACATTAAATTCACTTTATTCTATGAATGATAATAACGAACAAGCTGAGCCATTCAGTTTGTCACAAGGCGTTTTAAAAGCATTAGCTACCATTCCCCAAAATTTGCAGACCTTGTCTGATGCGGTCTTAGATCCGTTAGGGCTCACTACCGTTTCGCAAGATATGGATTCGTTAAAAGTTGATTTAGAGGTAGATTCGGCGACGATTTCACAAATTAAAATGGCTTTTGGTTCGCCTTCTGCCGCTATGAGCTATTTGATCTTTATTTTACTTTATACGCCTTGTGCCGCAGCGTTAGGGGCTGTATATCGTGAGGCTGGTTCAAAATGGATGATATTTGTGGCAATTTGGACTTTTACTATTGCGTGGCTAGCAGCAACAATTTATTACCAATGTACTTTGCTTGGGCATTCGGCTGTAGCTACTTGGTGGATCTTAGGATGCTGTATTTTTATTGTTGTGGCTTTGCTGTTTATGCGTTTTTTAGGTCGATATTCAACTTTAAATCAATAAGTTGAACTCAGTTTATGAAATCGTTAAAAATTATTGTATTGTCATTAAATAAATGGCTGGTTAATTTGTAAAAATAATAATAGAGGAGCGATTTGCAGGGCTCGACCTACAAATCATATTAATGTTATGTTAATGACGTCAATTTGTGATTATGTGCAATTAAAAGGCCGTGCATCATTGCAAGATATTGCAAGACACTTTCGTTTACCTGAAAGTGCCACCGAGCAGATGTTACGGTTTTGGATAAAAAAAGGAATGATTAAATTGATAGCGCAAAATCAATTACTTCCTTGTCAAGTAGATAAATGCCATTCTTGCTCAAGTTGTAATTTAACAAATCATATTGAATATGCTTGGGGGTAATCAAATGCATTTGTTAGATTTGTCTGACTATTTTAGTATTCATTAGTTTTTATTTTTGTTGGTAGATTAATATA